>JAHDHJ010000031.1 GCA_020631375.1 Saprospiraceae bacterium
CCACTTGCTCTTCTTGGGAAACGATGCCACAAAATTGCTGGTAATTGATCAATTCTTTGATTTCAACATCTGTTTTATACACTTTAAGGGTTCGGGTCTGAAAGGATGCCACATCGATAAAAAACATTCTTCCTACCAATGGCTCCCCTACTCCGGTTAATACCTTAATGACCTCTGCTGCCTGGAGGCTTCCCAATATCCCGGGCAAAACGCCTAGTACACCACCTTCGGCACAATTGGGCACTAAACCTGGAGGTGGCGGTTCAGGGAACATATCCCTATAGTTGGGTCCTCTTGTTCCATCTTCATTCAAATAATTGAAAACGGATACTTGTCCTTCGAATCGGAAAATGGATGCATAGACATTTACTTTCCCTGCCAAAACAGCGGCATCATTCACCAGATAGCGAGTGGGAAAATTATCGGTTCCATCTGCCACAACATCATACTCTTTGATAATGTCCAAAGCATTGTCTGTATTAAATGCCGTATTATGAACGGTTATTTGGATATGAGGATTTAATCCCAACAATCTTTGTTTTGCTGTTTCTGCTTTCGATTGCCCCAAATCACTCACCGTAAACAAGACCTGTCTTTGTAAGTTGGAATCTTCGATGACATCAAAATCGACGATCCCTATATGCCCCACGCCTGCAGCGGCTAGATACAAAAGCAAGGGGCTTCCTAAGCCTCCGCTACCAATTACTAACACACTCGATTGTTTGAGTTTCTCTTGACCTTCCACTCCAAATTCGGGAATGGCGATATGCCTGGCATATCTTGATAATTCTTCGCTATTTAAAATATTTGCCATAATGCTCCAATGAATTGAATGTAAATTAATAAATAAAAAGGGGAATTTAAATTTTAACCTCCTGCTATCGCGGGAACGATACTAATTATGGTATCATGTTGGACGATTGTATTTTCTTTTTCCAATGCATTGATATCTTCTTCTCCCACATATATTCGGATAAAGGATCGGATATTATTTTCAGCGTCTAAAATATGTTGGCTTAATCCGCTATATTTTTCTGCTAATTCTCGAATGGCTCCTTGTACATTCGTTGCATCTGTTTTTATCGTCGAAACATTATCTGTAAATTTTCTGAGGGGTGATGGAATAATTATCTTTGCCATTTTATTCATATTTATAATTAGAAATTTAATCTATACATTTTAAAAACTAATTGGAATAAACCACGAGACAAAAAGAATTAATTTTTCAAACCTTTATCATAAAAACAATTTCTCGCAGTCTATTCCATATTAGTTACCTTTCGAGGTGATGGTGAGATTCGAACTCACGAAAAAATGCTTTTGCAGAACATTGCCTTAGGCCGCTTGGCTACATCACCTTTGATTAATTTTTAATTGCTAATCCAATTGTTCCAATTTTATAAGTACTAGGACAAAATTATATTACCATTAACATGGATAATGATTTTTGGTCTAGACGAGGCAAAAAACACAGGCATAGCCGTAGCTATGGCGAGTATTTTTAACGAAGTATAGGCAAAAAAGAATATTCATTTAATAAGTGATTTAATTTGTCCTAGTACTTAGTTCCTATTTTTTCTTGAATAAACTCTCTTTTATCATCCTTTAATTTCCAAGACAATATTTCTTTTGATTTTCCTTCAAGAACTGAAACAATCACATAAGAAAAATAAGGCATGGCTACTTTTAAATCATGTTCGGAAGCTATTGCCGGATGATTGGGATGGGAATGATACACGCCCAATAAATCCCAATTATTTTCTAATGCGAATTTTTCTGCCCTCATATATTCTAAAGGAGAAATTTCGAACCTTCTTCTTTGATCCCCTTCCTTGGAATTCAAAACCGGTTTTGCGAAATGGATTTCCCGACCTGAATTTTCATTGCCGAATAAAAAACCACAACATTCGAAAGGAAAAGATTTTTCTCCTTCTTCACGAATATTTTTTTCTACTTCTTCTGTTAATAATACGATTGACATCTCTAAAATTATTTATTGGGATTAATCAATTAATTTCCTTAATACTTCTGTGTACTTACTCGCATCATCGGCAAAGGTCGTTACGATTACTCCTTCATCTATTCGTTCCGCTACTTGGATGGCTCCCCATAAATTAGCAGCAGCTGAAGGACTTAAAAACAAACCTTCTTTATTAGCTGCTTTTTTTATGAATTGATAGGCATTCAAAGTATCTATTTCTAGATTTTCATCTGCGATATTCGGATGATATATTTTTGGCACTTTAGCCGTTTCTAAATGCTTCCATCCTTCTAGTCCATGTAAAGGGTTGTTAGGTTGAAGGGATATGGCTTTTATTTTAGGATTAAATTCTTTTAATCTCCGGGTTGTCCCCATAAATGTACCCGTTGTTCCCAAGCCATTTACAAAATGTGTTATCCGACCATCTGTTTGTTGTATAATTTCCAAAGCGGTGGTATTATAGTGCGACAACCAATTCAAATTGTTGGAATATTGATCGGCGTAATAATATTCAGGATGTTTCTCTATGATTTCTTTTACTACATTTTGAGCCCCATCCGTTCCTTCAAATTTTGATGTTAGAATTAATTCTGCTCCATAAGATTTTAATATTTCTTTTCTTTCTCTAGAAGCATTTTCAGGAAGGGCTAATTTAATCTTCAATCCTAATGCCGAAGCAATGGCAGCATAAGCAATCCCTGTATTTCCACTTGTAGCATCAATTAATGGAATATTCGAATTTAATTTATCATTCAACAATGCTGATTTAATTATATTGAATGCGGGTCGTGCCTTTATGCTCCCTCCCAATTGTTGCCATTCCAATTTGGCATAAATGCTTATATTTTTTTTTTGGTAAACATTTTTAATTTTCAGCAAATGGGTATTTCCTATTGATGATTCTATTTTAAGAATTTTAGAAAATTCTGTTTTTGATAGTAATGATCTTGTCATGATTCTAATTTTTTGAAAAAAAATGCCTTTCTGATTTCTCGGAAAGGCATTTTTAGATGATGGAAAATAAATTACATATCACTCCTTCTCTATTTCCGAGATTTCCGAAAATTGACAACAACAGCAACAACATGTATTTTTCCAATTCTTCATTTTTATCGTTTTATATTTCATTAAAATAAAAAAACCGTCCTTTCGAAGTGAAAGGACGGTTTTTAATTCTTGCTATTATAAAATAGTATATCCCTTTCACTAAAAGTGAATGAAACAACAACAGCAAGTATGATAAATATTTGTACTCATTTCTAAAATTGTATGCAACAAACTTAATACAGAAATTGAAAGATGTCAAGAGATACATCATATTTTTTAAAATTTTAACAGATGTTGAATTCCAAGGATGTGTTCTTCATCAAGAATAATTATATTTGCCCTTCAAATTTTCATTCCATTGAATTATGAAAAAAATATTAGTTGCCAATAGAGGAGAGATTGCGTTACGAGTCATGCGCACCGCACATAAAATGGGTATCAAAACCGTAGCCATTTATTCTGAAGCGGATCGCTATGCTCCACACGTCAGATTTGCAGATGAAGCCGTTTGTATCGGTCCGCCTCCTTCGAGCCAATCTTATTTGCTAGGAGAAAAAATCATACAAATATGCAAGGATTTGAATGTGGATGGCATTCATCCGGGCTATGGTTTCTTGAGTGAGAATGCTCAATTCGTAGAAGAAGTAACGGCTGCGGGCATCTCGTTTATTGGCCCTGAACCAGAGTCTGTACGAGTGATGGGCAGCAAATTGGCGGCCAAAGATGCGGTGAAAAAATTCGATATCCCCATGGTTCCGGGAACAGACAAAGCCATAACAGATATTGATGAAGCCAAAGAAATTGCCAAGGGCATTGGTTTTCCAATTTTGATTAAGGCTTCTGCCGGTGGCGGAGGAAAAGGGATGCGAGTGGTAGAACATGCCGGAGAATTGGAAGAACAATTGAATCGGGCTGTCAGCGAAGCGGTTTCTTCTTTTGGTGATGGATCTGTTTTCATTGAAAAATTCGTAACCAATCCCCGGCATATCGAAATACAAATTTTAGCGGATAAGCATGGGAATGTGGTTCATTTGTTTGAACGAGAATGTAGTATCCAAAGGCGGCATCAAAAAGTAGTGGAAGAAGCCCCTTCTTCCATACTCACTCCGGAAATTCGGGAAGCAATGGGACAGAGTGCCATCAAAGTTGCTAAGTCAGTGGATTATGTAGGAGCCGGGACGGTCGAGTTTTTGGTCGACGATCAACTCAATTATTATTTCTTGGAAATGAATACTCGTTTGCAAGTGGAACACCCGGTAACGGAAATGATTACGGGCTTGGATTTGGTGGAACAACAAATTAGAGTGGCAAGAGGCGAAAAATTATCGTTCCAGCAATCGGATCTTTCTATTACAGGTCATGCAATGGAGGTTCGGGTTTATGCCGAGGATTCTTATGATAATTTCATGCCCAGTACGGGAACGCTAGAAACGTATAAAAGACCCGAAGGAAATAACATTCGGGTCGATGATGGTTTTGATGAAGGCATGGAAATTCCGGTATATTATGACCCCATGATTGCCAAACTCATTACTTATGGAGAAACAAGGGAAGCATCCATCCAAGAGATGAAAAAAGCGATTCAGGAATATAAAATAAAAGGGATTGAAACAACCCTACCCTTCGGTTTGTTTGTAATGAACCATGATGCTTTCCTTTCTGGTAAATTTGATACGAATTTCGTAAAAAAATATTATAGCAAGGAAATTATTCAAGAACAAACGAAAGGCGAATCGGAAGTAGCTGCTTGGTTGGCTCTTCATTTACTGGAAAAAAACAAACAAAAATTAAATGTTCCTAAAGTACTAACGGATAGTACATGGAACAACCGTTAACTCTCTATTTTGAATAATAACAAACCATCCAAAAAGAAAATTCCTTTTCCAGTCAGTTCAGAATTGGAACAATATCTTCAAAAACATAATAGAAGAATTTCTCTTCCGTTGGACTACAAAGATCTGCTTCGTTTCGAACAGGCTGTTCCTTTATTAAATTTAAATGGAGAGGATACGCATTGGCAAACTGTTTTTTTCTCTCCGTCGGATATTGATGACATTTATGATGCCTTAAAAAAGATTTATGCCTTATTAAAAACAGATGGAGACACTAAAGTTCACGAACATTTGGAAGTGGCTCGCGTGGATCATTGTTTATACGGAAATTCAAAACCATTCCGAGTTAGGATCATCAATAGATTAAATGATAATTATGATCATTATTATGTAAAAAGAACAGATGCTTCCCGAATTTTCGGTTTGGAATTGGAACATTTATTATCGCCCGATTTTATTCAATATTTGGTAGACCGGGATACGTTGATTGAAGAACATATTGCCGGTTTGCCCGGCGATGATTTCATTGCAAGAGAATTGGAAACTTCTGAATTCAATCAAATTAGAATTGCCAAGGAATTTGTAAAATTCAATGAACGTTGTTTTGTTCGTTTATTGGGCGATATGCGGTCTTATAATTATGTCGTTGACATTACTCCGGATATTGAAGGCAACCAGTATCGTTTCCGTGCCATTGATTTCGACCAACAATCCTACGAAGGAAAAAAAAGATTTTATCTGCCCCAATATTTCAAGGAAAATAATCCGATAATTTTCTTGGGCATTAAACACATGAACCATAAAACGGTAAAACAATACCAATTGGAAGAACGTAGTTTGATTGCTGCGAGAATTAAATCGAATGTGGATCGGGTTCAGGAATTGTTGGGCATTATGCAAATGAATCAAATTTCTTCTCCTGAAAAAGTAAAATTATTATCTCGGGATTTATCTCGCCATCACAAATCCAATGTGTTTGATCATTGCAATACTATGGGAGAAATCGTTTTAGCGAATATCCAACTTTTGTTGCAAAAAGATTTCAAGCAAAGTATCATGGAGTTTGAGAGATAATTATATAAAAAATAAGAGGGCTCCAACAAATGAAGCCCTCTAAAAGAATATTTACCTGTATAAATATTAATCTTGTATTTTAATGAATTTCTCTACATGATAAGTTCTCATATCATTAGTAGACATCCTAAGGATATATTCACCCAGTGGTAAATCAGAAATTTCAATTCTGATATTATTCACT
The DNA here is from genome assembly GCA_020631375.1 of Saprospiraceae bacterium. Lineage (GTDB taxonomy): Bacteria > Bacteroidota > Bacteroidia > Chitinophagales > Saprospiraceae > JAHDCE01. Next base: position 6,119 of record JAHDHJ010000031.1, read on the forward strand.
CCTTCATTAAAGGAAACCATTTGGGTTTTTACTTCCTGACCTAAGATATTAGAGATAGAAATCATTACGTCAGATTCCTCTTTCAAAGATTCATAATTCAAGAACAAATCATACTTTGTAGGATTAGGATAAATAGATATCTCATTTCCATTTTCCATACAATCAGATTTAATTGCTTTTGCCTTGGTGAATTGAGTTTCACCATCAAAATCAACACTTCTTATTTTATAATAAGAATTCACATAAGGATCAGTGTCAATGAACTCATAATCCAAAGCTTCAGCAGAAAACCCTACAGCATCCACAACTCCTATAGATTCGAATCTCAATCCATTATGACTTCTAAGGATTTCAAAATGTTTTGTATTCTCCTCTGTTTCTGTACCCCAAGTAATGATATTAGAGCAATCCTTATTCTGAACATTGAAGTAGCTCCATTCTACTGGCAATTCTCTATTATAAGGATCATAGAAACCTGCATCAATGGTTAGATTATCTCCTTCCGCAAGGGTAATGGTTAATACATCTGTTACTCCCAATGTAGGATCTACATTATTATCAATTCCTCTATCTGCACCAGTACTTTGCGATGTTACCAAATAATAAGTACCTGTAGAACCAGCGTTGAATTCTAAATAATAATCACCTTCTCTAACAAAGAAACAATATTTACCATCTTCATCAGTTACTTTAGTATCTACAACTAGACCTGTATTATTATCATACAATGTTACTATAACGCCTGGTATAACTAATTCAGTAGGATCTTGTACCCCATTCACAATATAATCTTGCCAAACCAAATCACCTATTTTAATACCTTCATAAAGACCTGCATCAATATCGAGTTTATCCGAACCAGCTACAACTTCGAATGGAGTCGTTTTTCCTGTTGTTGGATCTGCATCACTATCATTAGCATCAGTACTGCCGTTGTCCATGTCAGAGAATACTAAGTTCTCATATCCACTCGTTTGAGTACTTTCATCAAAGGCAATACAATATCCTATTCCAACAGGAACATTTTCGAATAGGTAATATCCAGTATTATCTGTTGTTGTCGTTCCAACGATTAATCCATCTTGATCATAAAGCGTAACAGTAACACCTTCAATTCCAGCTTCACTATTTTGCTCGCCATTTCCATCTGCATCGTACCAAACGAAATCACCAACATTTTGTGCCTCGATAAATCCAGCATCAAAAGATAAATCATCACCACCCGCAGGATCGAAATAGAATGAATTAGTTTTCCCTGTAATAGGGTTCATATCACTATCAAATGCATCATCTCCTCCTTGATCAAATTTTGCAGGAGCAAATGTACCATCTGGGCTTGTACTAGCATCAAAGGCAATACAATATGTACCTGCAGGAACATTATCAAAGAAATAATATCCTGTTCCATTTGTAGTTGTTGTATTAATCACTACACCATCTTGAATAAGATTAACTGTTACATTAGTTACTGGAACTTCGATACCTTGCTGTACACCATCGTTGTTAGCATCCAACCAAGTATAATCACCTATGCCAGCACAATCGGCAACAGTTACAGTCACTTCATCATAATTCGCACATCCTGTAACTGCATCAAATGATTGAACTTCATAAGTTGTTGTTGTTGGAGGTGAAGCTATAGGATTAGAAATGAAAGGATCGCTCAATCCGATATTTGGAGTCCAAACATAAGTTAATCCTGCTGTGGGAGCTGCACCAATTTGTACACCCGTTCCATTACATGATGTTGCATCATCACCTGCATCCGCCACTGGAGCTGTACCAAACAAAACAATTGTCACTTCGTCAGAAGTCACACATCCTGTAGAAGGATCACTAACGATTACCGTATATGTTTCATTAGTGCTTGGAGAAGCCATTGGTTGTGCTAAAGTTGGATCATCCAAGCCAGCAGAAGGAACCCAAAGATATGTTCTGCCTGTTTCAGCAGGAGTTCCTATTCGTACACTCGCTCCTCCGCAGATATATTGATCTGCACCCGCATCAGCAGAAATTGGATTTACTGTTACTACAACTTGATCTGTTTTAATGCAGCCTCCATTTGTAACCTCTACAGTATATGTAGTAGTAGTTGATGGAGAAGCCATTGGTTGTGCCACATTTGAAGCAGACAATCCGGTAGCTGGAGACCAACTATATGTAGAAGTACCTCCTGACATGTCTGGCGTTCCAATCATCACTTCAGAACCTTCACAAACAGATTTGTTACCACCTGCATCTGCTTCAGCAGAAGGAGATACAATTACTTCATCAGTAGCCGTACAACCAGATGCATCGGTTACAGTCACAATATATTCTGTTTCAACATTAGGATTGGCTGTAGGCTGAGCAACTGTAGTAGAATTTAATCCTTCAGCCGGAGACCATTCATATGTCATACCACCTATTGCCGCTGTTCCAATAGTAACTCCATTACAGGTCATCGCATCTGCTCCTGCATCTGCTGTTGGAGCTGTATTTACAGTTACAACTACTTCGCTTGTCGCTGAACAACCTCCTGCATTGGTTGCTGTTACTGTATAAGTACCAGAACTAGTAGCTGTTAAAATAGGTTGAGCCAATGTAGGATCATTCAAATCAGTGGCTGGCGCCCAAGAATATGTCATTCCATCTTCGGCAGGAGTACCCAATTTAGGTTGTCCTCCTTCACAAGTAGAAACAGCTGCACCAGCATCAGCAGTTGGGATATCCCAAACAGTGACAGTAACACTAGCAGAATTTGTAGCGCCTGTTCCATCTTCTACTGTTAATACATAAGTAGTAGTTTCTGTAGGGTTAGCATTAGGCTGCGCTGCTGTAGGATTATCCAATCCTGTTGCAGGAGTCCAAAGATAGGTTAGACCTCCTGTAGGAGCAGTTCCTATTTGAGTTGAAGCACCAATACAAATTTCAGCATCTGGACCTGGGTCTACAACTGGAGGAGTACAAGTCCCCATTGTTACAACAACCTCATCAGTATCAAAGCATCCAATATTTCCATTTGATACTGAAAGAATATATGTGATATTAGAAGAGGTAGTTACTACGGGTTGTGCTGCAGTTGGATCACTTAATCCAGCAGCAGGTGACCACTGATAGATCAAACCTGCTTGTTCAGGAGAACCAATTACAACTGTTCCACCAGGACAAACTTCTTGATCTGCACCAGCATCCGCAATTGGAGCTACATCCAAAATGTAATTTACAGTATCTTTTACAAAACATCCTGTTTCTAAATCAGTAACAGTAAGTATATATTCCATATTGGTATAGATCGTATCAATTGGCTGTGCTGTATCGTATCCATTCAAACCAATTTGAGGCTCCCAAGAATAAGATTGATTGGCAACAGCAGGTGTTCCTAATTGAATTATGGCTCCATTACAAAACTCACCATCTGGACCAGCATCGATAATAGGATCTCTAACAACAACTACAATTGTAGTATCATTTGTACAACCCGTTACTTGATCTGTTGCAGTTAATGTATACTCTCTCGTTTGGGTAGGTGTTGCTATCGGATTTGAAATTAATGGATCTGACAAGTCCGTATCAGGAAACCATTCATAATCCCAACCTGTTACAGCTGGATAACCAATTTGAACACCAGTTCCTGAACATGTAACTCCATCTTGTGCCAATGCAGTAGGGTATGTTGCAGGTGCAGCAAAAACAGTAATTGTTTCTGAACAAGAAGGACTGCCATCATATTTCAAATAAGACTGTATTGTATAAGTGACATTTGAAGTCAATGTTCCTACACCTGTCATTGAAGAGTTTGGATGTGTAAGTCCAGTAGTAGGAGTCCATACATAGTCATAAAGTGTAGTATCTTGCCCAATAGCCCATATAAAGGTATTATTTCCTCCAACCAAACAATCATAATCAGAAGAATAGGCTACATCTAAAGTACATCCACAAGGAGGCACTACTACTTGATCTGTACATGTCACACCATTCCATGTTACATCCACTTGATAAGTCGTGGTTGTATTAGGAGCCACAAAAGGCATTGGAATATTCACTTCAGCGGGCAACAAACTAGCTGCATCACCAGAGACAACTGACCAAACATATGTGGCTCTTCCTAAAGAATGATCTGGTGTACCAATGTATCTTGGTCCACAACCATCCTCATTGGCATCTGCTCTATTTACATAAACTAATACAGAGTCTACATCAGTACATTCTGTTGCTAAATCCATTTTGGTTACATAGTATTTTAATGGATTATCTTGAGGAGCAGGCATCTGATCTGGTAAAGAAATAGGATTAGAAATATTTTGATTGTTCAAATATGTACCTGGAGCCCAGCCATAAAATGTATTCGGTTCTGAAGCTTCACCTAAAGTAGTAGAATTTCCAAAACATATGGTTCTATCTCCACCTGCCACCGCATTAACGGTTAGTGGTGTTACAGTAACTTGATCTTGTAAAGGACAGCCGTTAGGTCCAGTCATCGTTAAGGTATATGTTGTTGCTACACTTGGGCTTGCTAATGGTTGAGCTATGTTCGGGTTATCTAAGCCTGTAATTGGTGACCATGAATAAGACACACCCGAAGCAGCTGGTAAACCAGGAGTTCCAATTTGAATGGCTGCTAAACCATTACATAAAGATTGATCCGGACCAGCATCTGGAGCAATAACTGTTATTACAGCCTGATCCCTATGCACACATCCATTTGCATCCGTAACTTCTACAGTATAAACACCAGAAGTAGGAGGAGTTGCAATCGGTTGGGCTATATTAGGATTAGATAAGCCAACAACCGGATCCCAAGAATAGGATACAATGGCACTTGAACCAGGTGTGGCTAATTGTCCAATTTGAACCGATCCTCCTTGACAAACCAAGAATTCCCCACCTGCATCTGAAATAGGAGCTGTTTCTGTGCCAATATTGATTACAGCCACATTTGAAGCAGCAATTTCTCCATCACAACCAGAACCAACAATCAGTCTTCTATAATAAGTAGTTGTAGCTAATTCCGAAGGAAGATAATCTTTTAATATAGCACCTGGAATATCAATCCATCCTGTAACGCCATCAGGGCTTTGTTGCCATTGATACCCTGCAGCTGCTGCTTGTTCTTCGGCGACTCCATCTCTAAGAATATTTGGCGCATTTGTTTCGATTTCGTTGCCTGTAAATGGATCTGGAGAACCAAAAATGCAATGATCCTGTGAAGCAGGACTAATTACATTTTCAACGATTGGCCCACAGAAAAGACTAAATTTAGAAAACACGATTGATCTTGCAGTTCCAGTATACCATGCACCTTCAGTTGCTGGATATGACGTTGCTGAAGCTCCCATGATATAGGCACTCCCTTCGTCATCGGTATAAATAGTAGGAACGAAATGCTGTCCATCACCACCAAGGTATGTAGAATATTCTAACTCATAATTTGAGTTAATTTTCATGTATATATAATTTGAGGTAGATAGTCTATCCATTTGCATTGCATCATCGGTAAGAGTAGTCACTTCACTATAGCCTAATACAACATGTAGATTATCATTATTATCCAATACCATATCTTGAAACCCGCCACCATCTATAGGAAAACTAGAACCGAATTTAATTTGAGTGAAATCACTACTATAAACAGTAACATATGTTCTATCAATTCCATTAATAGCATTTGGTGTTATCGGATTTGTTCCATTCCAATCATCTCCTGCCACAATCAAATCACCATTTGACATTAGAGAAACCATCCCTCTTCCTAATCCACTCGCTCCATTCATAGATTTTAGCAATTGAGTACCATCATCAGAAAGTTGAAAAGCCGAAAAATTGAAAGGATCTCCTTCCACTCCAAAATTTAATGCACCTGTGGTAGCAGGCAAAAAATCTTCTGAGAAGCCGTAAAATATTGGCTTGTCATTATCATTAAAAAGCACCCCTGGTCCTTCATCATCATTACCAGAAGCACCTAAAGCGTATGTAGCATATTGAATATCTGATCCATCTGCATTTAACAATAAAGCAACAGTAGCTGAACCTGACATAGTTGTAGGTTCAGTAGACATATATGCGCCAAGTGTTGTAGGATAATTTGGATTATCCGTTGTACTATGTACAGCTACTTGTCCCAATGAATTAATTGCTGCTCCATGGTTGCCATAGTTTGTATTCACTCCTAAATAGGTACCAAATACTAATGCATCTCCTGTAGCATTCATTTTTAATACAAAAACATCAGACGAAGCTCCCCCATCATAGGTCTCTCTGTAAGCACCAGAAGTAGATGGAAAATCAGGAGAAGCTGTAAGACCTGTCATAATAACTTCATTATTATCCGTTACATGGAATAACGGATTATCCCAAGTATCTCCATTATATTCTTCTATTTCGGAACCGCCTATATAAGTACTATAAATCGTATTTGTACCCGTGCTATTCAATCTTGTTAATACATAATCAGTTTGTCCAGATAAGCTAGTTTGAAAGGCTCCTGGAGTAACTGGATAATCTGTAGAAATAGACTCTCCCAAAATAAAACACTCATCATTACTATTGATGCTTATATTCCTTGGGTAATCATGATCACTCCCTCCTAAATATGTACAATATAATAGAGTAGAACCATCAGAAGAAAGTTTAGCCACACAAATATCAGATTTAAAAGAACCTCCTCCATATGTAGTTTGGAAAGCTCCAACTGTAACGGGCAAATCAACTCCATTTACGGTACCCATTATAAATGCTTCACCTGCACTATTAATAGCAGAAAAATTATAATTTTGTCCTGAATATGGAAACGTCATTGCATTTGATGTAGAACCAATTCTGGCACTATATTCCAAAACAATAGGATCTATTACAAGTGGGTGATTTTTATCGTAATCTTCTAACATCGCAAAGGTGAAAGAATTATCTTTTAATTCGTATTTTGAAGGAATTTCTTTTTCAACTCCATCAATAACTTGATATGTATATGGTTTTCCCATTACCATGGGACCAACAGAAGTTTCTAGGATAAGGTTACCTTCAGCATCAATACTCAAACCTTCAGTTCCTTCCAAAGAAAGGCTGATGTTCTCTATATTTGCTTTTGGTTGAAGAACAAAATCATATTCGATTTCTCCTCCCCCTCTATTATAAAAACGTAAATCGGTATCAGGATATACATCCTCATACCAAACTTCCGCAAAGTTTTCAATATTATTGAACGTTCCTTTACCATTCATATAATTGGTATTGGTTGATTTCAATGATTTCCCAATATGGGTGGTTTTTGAGTTCATGCCATTCAGCTTCATTTTCCAAGCATGTCCTTTTTCTGCTTTTTCATCCTCAAAAACTGTGAAATGAACACCATCTTCCATAAACTGTAGATAGGCTTGGCCCGTATTAGCTCGATATAGGATTTGATCATCCCATTGGCCTTTGTTTTCCTCAAAAGCAATATCCTCACTATATTTTTTGAGGATGTTTTCAATGGCTTCTGCATTTTGCTTTTTGGAAATGTGGTTAAATGTGAAAGCTAGGATGCTTGCTAATAATAGCAAGCAAAAAAACAGGTAAATTCTTTTTTCCATGATAAATAATATTATTGCCTATAAAAATTTGTCTTGTCACCATATCGGTATACAGCAAACCTTATGGCAATACACATACCATAAAAAAGGGTTTTTTCGAAAAAAAAGGGTTTTCTGTGACATTCAAAAATAACACATCACAAGATAAGGAAATGAGAAAACAATTGGTTTACAGGACAATTAGGATTTCAAGAAGAGCTAAGAAGTTCTATAATTATAACATAAAAATAAAAAAGAGAATTGAAGAATAAGGCATAACAACAATCTTTACTATCAAGAGAAAATAAAAGCTATTTCAAAGATATTCTGTACTGTTATTATTAAAAATAATTAGATAACTCTAAAAGGCTTTTCATTCGGAAATCTATATCTTCTTGATAAGACATTTTTATTTCTTTTTCATCTTTTGTGTCTAGGAATACCGTTTTCATATTCAATCTTTTCCCAAATTGGATGTCGGTAATAGAATCTCCTACCATGATAGATTGATTAAAATCAATTTCAGGGAAATCTTTTTCAGCTTGAATACCCATTCCGATATTGGGTTTCCTACACTTGGGATCTAATTTTGCCAACTCAGGGCAATAATAAGTTTTATCAATCCTTCCTCCTACTTTTTCAATTTCTTGAACCATATAATTATGGACTTCATCTATTTTTTGAATGTTCATTAATTTTTTACCTACTCCTTGTTGATTGGTTACTACAATTATTCTTTTAAAATATTTTGAAAAAATGGCAACAGCTTTATGGCTATTTTTTAAAAATTCAAACTCGGAAGTATATTTAATATAATTACCCGGAATTCGTTTGTTAATTACTCCATCCCGATCTAAAAATAAAGTCCAATTTTTATTTTCTTTTATAATTTTTACTAATTCCTCAATTTTTATCTTCTCTGAAAATTGTACATTATCATGAACTAAAGGTTGGAACAACATCCAAACAAAATGTCCTGAATATTTATATAAATATTTTTCAAAAGACAAACGATCCTTATTTTCTGATAAAAGTAATATGGAATCATCCAGACAATAAACAGATTCATTATTTGTATGACAAGCGGAACCATCTATTTCTTTCTGTAAAAACCTGAATTCCATCTGCCAGAGATCGGCAAAAATAATCTGTTTGTTTCGGAATAGAAAAAATGGTTTCCCGTCAAATTTTTGGATTAAATGTTTCAAGATGAAAAATGAATCTACATTTTCAGGATAGAACCAAAAATGTAAATCCATATTTCTATAATGGAAGCTAAGTTCTTGAATAATTTCATCTTCTCCCTGAGACAAGGGAACATAGATTCTCTCAAAATCGTGATTATAAAGATAATCCAAATGAGATGTATAAATATTAATTTTATCTGCAATTCCCTCATTATTCCAATCAGGATATAATATGGCTTGTTTTATTTTCATGCTACAAAATTAATAATCTATGGAACGTTTTTATATGTTAGAGCTATTAATACAAGCATAACCTCTAAATCAAAAGTCATGGATAAAGAAAAATTGAAAGAACAACAAAACCAAATGAGGGATCAGATCGAAATCCCTGAAGGAAAACATTTCAAAATGAGAAAACATGAACTCATTTTCAGTTTTGATATACAATACGAAGGAGAAGTAGGATTCGTAGCTGTAGATATACAATCATACGGAGGGGATCATAAAGGAACTTTTGTGGGTCGCTACCCAGCTACCGTTGAATACCAGCCCGGTTACTTTGCTTTTCGCGAAGGGCCTTTGCTTCAAGCAGCATTGGAGGATGTAAAAAACAAACTTAGGTTCCATCCTAGCCTTTTGGTGATTGATGGACATGGACAGGCACACCCTAGGAGAATGGGTGTTGCGACTTGGTTGGGCATAAAAACCCAGACTCCGAGCATTGGCATTGCAAAAGAACCTTTGCTGAAAACACCTTTTAAAAATGAACTAGGGCTTAACAAAGGTGATGTAGTTGATGTGCTTCTTGAAGAAAAAAAAGTGGGTTTTGTATTGAGGAGCCAGACAAATGTCAATCCTATTTTTGTAAGTGCCGGACATCGAATAAGTCAGGAGGAAGCCCTAAGAATTGCTAAGAAATTGAGTGGCGAATATAGAGTTGTGGAGCCTATCCGACGTGCAGACAAGATGGCTCGTTCTGCTGCAAAGGGAGAGGTTGTTTTGGATCTATAAAATATTAGCAAAAGTAAAAGAGCCACCCAAATTTGGGTAGCTCCTTGCCATTTCAATAAAGTGTCAAATTATTTCAATTTTGTAATGACTTTTTCATCTAGATTTCTACCATCTTCTCCTTTTACAGACAGATAATAGATACCCGAAGATTCCCCTAATAAGGATAATTCAATAATGTTATCCCCACTTTCAAAATCTACTACTTCACTAGTAATAACTCGTCCAATTACATCTGTCAATACCATAGTGGCTTTTCCAGAATATTATAGGCTCCATCAAAATCAACTTGCTTTAAGCGATAATAGTATACTCCTCTATCCACTGTCTCATCGGTATAATGATATTTTTTAGTAGTAGTGCTTAAAAAAAACAACTTCGTGACAGGGTTCTTCCAAAACATGATTTTTTTTATCATATCATCTACCTGCGCTTCTAAAAAAGACAAAACTCTATAAACGATGAAATTATATCTTAAAAATATTTACTACTATAAATTCATCTTTATTATCCGACAGAGCTATTTAGCCATTTCCGTTTTAAATTTTCAACTGTTTTTTAGAAGTTTTTTTAATTATTCTGCCTAAAAGTGACTTACCAATTTAGAAATATACCTTCTGGGATCAAAAAATGGCATTACAAATAGTATTTGTAATGCCATTACCTTAATTCAGATAAAAATCTTCTTTAAAAGGGATACTGATTTGCCTCTATAGCTTTATCCGCAATTCTTCTTCTTGTATTTTTAGAATTGATAGGAATATATTTAGCATATCTTTTTACTCCCATCACCAAAGTTTTAAGCATATCTCCTTCTGCCCAGGAACAAACGGTTCTTCTGGCATTCAAAGAAATTCGCTCCATGGCATCATCCATATAAATTCTAGCCATGTCCATGTAAACAGCACCCGCTTCTTCTCCCTGAGTTTCACAAATTTTAATGGCTCTGAACAATGCAGATTCCGATACATAAATATCCCCCATTACATCTGCCATGCTCATAAGTATTTCTTGTTCGTGCTCGAGTTCCGTCATATAATTTTGAACGGTTGCTCCGGCTACCATCAAGAACATTTTCTTCATATTCTTAATCATATCCAATTCGCGAGCATATTTTCCTTCCGGAGCTGACATGGATGGCATGGCCGTCAATTCCTTTTGAATCGCCATTGCGGGTGTCATCATATCAATTTTACCTTTCAATGCTTTTTTCAAAAGCATATCTACAGAAAGCATCCGATTGATTTCGTTTGTACCTTCAAAAATTCGGTTGATACGAGCGTCCCTGTAAGCTGCTGCCATCGGGGCTTCTTCAGAATAGCCCATTCCTCCGTAAATTTGAAGTCCTTCGTCCACTACATAATCCAGCACTTCCGATCCCCAAACTTTCATCAAAGCACACTCGATGGCATATTCTTCTGCTGCCCCTAATAAGGCTTCGGATAAAGATTTACCTTCATGCTGTGAGGCATGTTCTTGCAAACGAATGTCATTTGAAGCCCGATAGACTGCAGATTCTACACACCACGTCCTTAAAGTTTGTTCTGCAATTTTGTGCTTTATTGCACCGAAGCTAGAAATGGGACGTTTGAACTGTTGGCGTTCGTTGGCATATTGAACAGAAAGATTGATCACTTCCTTCGCTGCACCAATTACGCCAGCGCCTAATTTAATACGACCGACATTCAATATATTAAAGGCAATACGATGCCCTTTTCCGGTGTCTCCTAATAGATTTTCTACCGGTACTTTTACGTTCTCGAAAAAGACCTGTCTTGTAGACGAACCTTTTATTCCCAATTTCTTTTCCTCTGCTGCTGTAGAAACACCTTCCCAATCTCTTTCTACAATGAAGCCAGTAAATTTCTCCCCATCTATTTTAGCAAATACAACAAAGACATCTGCGAAACCACCATTGGTGATCCACATTTTTTGACCATTTAATATATAGTGTTGTCCATCATCCGAAAGAACGGCTTTAGATTTAGCCGCTAAGGCATCAGAACCAGAGCCCGGTTCCGTCAAACAATATGCCGCATACTTTTTACCTTCTATCAATTCAGGTAAATATTTAGCTTTTTGCTCTTCGTTTCCGAAATATAAAATCGGAAGCATTCCTATTCCCGTATGGGCACCAATCGATAATGAAAAAGAACCCGAACGTGACATACACTCGGTAAGGAGCATATTCGTAACAAAATCTTGCATGGAGCCACCATATTCTTCAGGAAAAGCTGTTCCTAGAAGACCTAATTCTCCGGCTTTGGTTAATAATTCCTTTGTCAATTCTAAATCTAAACCTTCTAGTTTTTCTCTATTAGGGATGATATAGTTCGATACAAAATCATTGACCATATCCTTGATCATCAATTGTTCTTCGGAGTATTCTTCGGGTGTAAATACAGTCATTGGGTCTTGTTCTTTGATTAAGAACTCACCTCCACGTAAGGCTTTCGCCTGATCTACTGTTTCCATTATCATATAATTTATTAGAAATTTAATATTGCCCTATAAAAATAAGGATTAAAGATGGTGTGTTCAAGTTTTTTAGCGAAAATTCGCTAAAATTTTATTTTCTTGGATTTTTTCACTCATCTTTCATTTCAAAGTGTAACCAAAAGTAGGTTTGGGCATTATAAGGGTAAGTATGGGATCTGATATATGAATTATGAAGGGCAGATCCAATAAGTTAAGGCTATTGATAAGTATTTAAGGTAAGTATGAAGGGCAGAACCATTGCGTCCATTTCGCGAATAAATCGTATTCTTGTAGGTAAAAGTCAGACGACCCAACCTAACAAATCCGTATCTATGACTGAAATGGAAGCAGAATGGGAAATTATCAAAGTTGCCAAGAAGGATGCTTCGGCATTCCGGTCTTTGTATGAAAAATATTATAAACCTATTTTCAGGTTTGTGATGAACCGTACACAAGACGAAAGTTTGGCGGCAGATATTACTTCCCAGGTTTTTATGAAAGCGATGAAAAAATTATCAAGTTATGAATTTAGGGGGGTGCCTTTTTCTGCTTGGTTATATCGAATCGCGAGTAATGAAATTACCCAACATTACCGTAAGGCGAGTAAAAACCGAGTGGTGAGCATTCAGGAAACTAATGTTTCCGAATGGGTAGAAGAAATAGAATTGGATCGTTATGAGGATAAAAAAAACATGATGCTCCAATTATTGAATGACTTGAAGGAAAGTGATTTGGAAATCATCGAACTTCGATTTTTCGAACAACGATCTTTCAAGGAAATAGCAGACATTTTGAATTTAACGGAAAGCAACGCCAAAGTAAAAGTTTATAGAATTCTGGAACGGATGAAAAAGAAAGTCAAAAAATCCGGAGAATTCGAATAAATATTTTTTCATTATGAGTACCCCAAAACTATTTTGTGTATGAAGCAGAATTACGATTTCAGATTTAATCCAAAAGAATTGCCTGACGAGCAAATCGAAAAACATATGGATTTCGATGCACTGTTGGATCAATTTAACAAGGAAAAACCCATTGAAGCTAAACGGGTTTCCATAAGTCCATGGAAAATTGGAGGTTTTGCTATTGCCGCTTCTATTTTAGGATTTATTTTTCTGGGTCCTTTTTTCAAAGGTAATTCCGGGAATAATTATGATCAAAATGCCATGGCATTTTTTGATTCTAGACCATTCATTGATCCTCCAATAGAAAATATACAACCTTCACTCCATACCCAGGGCGTACGGTCAGAAAATGGCGGCCGAATTTCATTCAGCAGAAATGGAAAAATAAATATTCCTCCCGCTGCATTTATAGATGAAAATGGCTCCGAAGTTTCCGGAGCCGTCCAAGTGAAATACAGAACCATTAAAACGGATAATGATTTATTTTTATCCGGCATACCCACACATATCAATACACAAGGACAAAGACATTATTTAAACAATGAACAACTCGTAGAGATTTATGCAGAATCTCCTACCGGTAAAAAATTAAAATTAGCTCCGAACAAACAATTATCCATTGAATTTCATTCTACTTCTTTGCAAGAGGACGTAAATGATTTGGATGTTTTCAAATTAAATGAAGGAAAGAAAACTTGGGAATTAGTTAATAAAGCCCAATCTTCTGTCCTTCCCTCAGCCCGACCTACTGCCCCAATTAACAACAACTCGAGCATCAGAGATATTGATCAAAAATATGACCGTTTGGTCATGGAATTAAATCAAAATCATTTTGATGCCAAAAGGAATTTGGAAACATCCTTTTCTTTTCCTAGTCGACCAAATAAGCCCGTACCGAGAGATGCTGCTTTGGAAGTTTTTGATTTTGATTTGGAAACCGATTTTCCGGAGTTAAAGGATTATAGTAATATTCGTTGGCAATCGTCGGAAAGAAATAAAATCCGTTTTATTAGCTCCGTAGAATGGGAACCGAACGATGTCAATATTCGACAATTAGGGAATAATTATTATCAAATGGATTTCAAGAATACCGAGCATTCTGTTTCTATCAAAGTTCAACCTGTTTTATCAAAACAAGATTATGAAGTGGCTCTTTCTGATTACAATCAGAAGATGCAAAAATTTGAGACTCAGAAAAAAGAGGCTGATCGAAAATTAAATCAAGAAAAAGAAATTCTTGACAAAAATTTCAATGAAAAACTGGAAGAATTACGGTTACAAAAACTAGAAGAAAAAGAACAGCTACATTCTTCTTCCCAACAACAGCAATCTCAGACTATTGTAGAAAAAGCGATTAAAAATGTTTTTGTCATCGAGGAACTGGGTATTTGGAGTTGTGGAACATTGGAAGAAGAAAAAGGAGATAAAACCCAACTGACATTGAAGGATGAACAAGGAAACAATTACACTAATAACGTATTGTATGTAGCATATTTAAATCAACAAGTTATTAGTAAACATTTCTTAGGAGAATTTGCTGAAATTAATATTCCTAAAAATGAACCCATTCAAATTTGGTTAATAAATATCCAAGGGAAAATTGCCATTATTTATGATGAAGAATTGAGGAAAACATTGGGTAGGAATAAAAAAGAAATAACGCTTTCTACCATTCAAGAAGCGATCAATAATCCACAAGATGTTTATGATATTTTAAAAATTGGAAAAGCAATGTAACATGAGTTTATCCCGATTTTTTGCCCAAATCAAAAATTCGGGATTTTTTATGCTACTACTTCCCCCTTAACCAAAAGCAAACATAAACAATTAATTGTCAATCTTTTGAATTGGATATTCTTCATTTTTTGCTCGCACAAAAAACGAAGCAAAAAAGTGCGCTTTTTCTAAGGCATTTTTCTCCTTCTAGTCGAAAACCGTTCATAAATTCCTACCCCCCCTCCAAGGGTTCGGGATTTCTTAACGGAATTTATTCTCTATGCTGTCGAAAAAGAAATCAAAATTCCTTGAAACCAATAAACTTTATTCCGAATATTCATTTATTTGAAAATTCGGGATGACCCACGTTTATTTTTAGATTAATATTACTCCAAAAAAGAAACATCTCCGGCTCCTTCACGAATAATTATGGGATCGTTATCTGTAAAATCAATAACGGTAGACGGTTCATTGCTTCCGTATCCTCCATCAATGATTACATCCACTATATTTTGATACTCCTCATTAATATCATACGGATCGGTATGATATTCCAAAAAATCATCATCCGACTTTAAGGAGGCAGACAAAATAGGACGCCCTAATTCTTCTATAATGGCTTTTGCAATTTCATTGTTCTGCATTCTTATACCCACTGTTCTTTTTTTATTTTTAAACATTTTAGGTACTTCGCCCGATGCTTTCAAAATATAAGTATAAGGGCCCGGTAATGTTTTTTTCATCGCCTTGAATGCCCGATTACTAAACGGTAAGGTAAATTTTGATACATGGCTCAAATCATTACAAATAAATGAGAAATTAGCTTTTTCCGGTTTAATCCCTCTTATCCTACAAATTTTCTGATATGCCTTTTGGTTATAAATATCACACCCCAAACCATATACCGTATCGGTCGGGTAAATGATTACTCCACCTTTTTCGAGTATTTCAACCACTCTTTTTATTTTCCTTTTTTCTGGATTATCCGGATTAATTCCTAACAACATATCACCCTTTAATTTTTCACAAGATAAGGAAATAAAACGAAATGCGATTTTAGGGATAATATCTCATAAAAAAGCCTGATGGCATTTCAATCAGGCTTTTGTCAAGTATTTTATTTTTGCAGATTCTTTTTAAAAATCATATTTAAATCCTAAATCAACAGACATGGTATTAAAACGATCTTTATTGGGGCCCAATCCATTATCCGAAGGCATTAAATAATAAGAGAATTTAGGTTGGAAGAAAACACTTGTATTTGTGTTCAATCTTCTTTCCACACCAACTCCTAAATTGGCCGTTATGTAGTAATTGTTCTTTAGTGATTCACCAAAAAACACGCCTGATTTTTTAAAGGTATATTTTTTGGCTTGGGTATCTTCGGCAATAAGATTCGGATTTCTTGAACCATTCGCCTCCACTGTTTTCTGATTAACATTACTCCAACCCACTACATTCATCGCTCCACCAGCCATTGCATAGAATTTCCATTTGGACATTCTTGGAAAATAATACTTTACATTCATGGGTAAAGAAACCAAGTTAAAAGACAAGCGATCCAAAGTTTCGGCTTCAAAACCATTATCTGTATTTCCGGTTATTTTAATAACGTTAGCCACCGGCGTATATGATTTACGGCTATAAGACAGCCCCGATTCAAACTCCCAATTCCCTTTCAATATCGAAAACAAGTATCCCGCAGAAAAACCATGTTTTCCTTGCTCATATGACGATTTCACTTTAGGATCATAAGGTGTAATAATGTGATTGAAATCGTATCCGGTATAAAAACCCATTCTTATCGTGGGTCGGGAAACATTTATTGCAAATTCCTTTGGTATATTGATTTGATCATCCAACAATTCTGATGGTTGGTGTTTCAAAGCCGTTAAATCTACAGGAGCTTGTATTTCTTCAGAAATGATTTCTTTTTCTTCGACAACACTTTTCTCTGGAACAATACTATTATTAGCCGTAGAATTTTGATTTTTAGCTGAATGTATGGGAGCTACGTTTTTTATTGGCGAATCCTTACTAAAAGTATTTTTAATGGACGGTTCATCCATAATAAAGTTCGGTTCACCATTCCATGTACCTTTAATAATATCATAAACTTTAGCATCGCTTGCCCTTACTATCTCCTTATGACTTGCACTAGGGGTTCCCTTAGAATCATCTTGAATAATATTTAAAGATTCAGATTTTTCTATGGTATGGTTTATTTCAGGTTTGTGCTCTATTCCTTTGTGATGATTATCAATATTTACATCTTCTTTTAATTCGATATGAGCCATGGGGCTGTTCGTTGCTACATCCGTTGGATAAAAACGGAACAGGGTCATTACAGCCAATGCGACCAAAACCATTTCGATACCCTTAATATAGAGTAATTCCTTTCCCTGTCGTTCCTGTTCATCCAACAGATCCTCCATCTTCTCCCAATCATTGGGGTCGAAGTCGGGGCGGTTTTTTTCCAAACCCTCTCGTATAAACTTGTCGAAGTCCTTATTTTCCATAATTCGCATACTTCGGAGCCAAAATCTCCCTTAATTTCATTCTTGCTTTAACTAAATTGGATCTCGAGGTGCTTTCGGTTATACCGAGTTGTTCGCCTATTTCTCTGTGGGAATATCCTTCAATTACATACAAATTGAATACTGCTCTATAAGCCGGTGATAAAGATTGTACAGCCTTTAAAATTTCTTTTTCGCCACATATACTATTAGCATCCGGGGCGGTAGAAATCTTATGGGCTGCATTTTCCATATCTTCAGTCCTTCTCCTAGACATTTTCCGGTAATAATCAATACAAGTATTGACCATTATCCGTTTAATCCAAGCATTTAGGGATGTACCGGGTTGATATTTACCTAAATGTCTGAATACTTTAATGAATCCTTCATGAAGAATATCTTTCGCTTCGTCTGGGTCATTGGCATATCGGAGACAAACACCAAGCATCTTACTGTAATAGGTTTCATACAGCTGCTTCTGAGCCCAACGTTCTTTTTGGATGCAGGCCCTAATGAAATTCTCCTCTTGATATTGAAGTTCCAGCGCTAAATTCATTTAAACTTAAGTTTAAAGTTAACTCCTATTTAGGGCAGTTGCAACTATTTACCCCAATTACAATTATGTGGAATTCACCTTTTAGTTTTTGTGTTAATGATAGAACGTGAAACACTCTTATTCTGCTGCTTCTTAAAAATTAAAAAAAATCTTTTCTGGAACTTTTTTCTAAATAAATTAGTTTATATATTTGCATCCGCTTCTACAAAGAAGATGGTTCAGACCTATGGTGTAATCGGTAACACACCAGTTTTTGGTTCTGGCATTCTAGGTTCGAGTCCTAGTAGGTCTACTTTTTGCCATTTCTGGCATTTTCATGAGCCTGAAGATTATTGCAATAGCTTGATTTTCAGGCTCTTTTCTTTTCAACAACTTTCAGTTCTTTTCTTATTTTTTCAAATTTGTTTCACTAATTGTTTCACCAAAACAATAAATGTTTCACCAAAAAACACCCCAAAACTATGGTTATAAGTAGCTGTTCTGTAAGGTTTTATATAAAACCCCAAGGAAAAAGGGAAGATAAGGACTCCCCTATCTTCTGCAGGATTATCTATCAAAGAAAAAAAGCAGAGTTCTTTATCGGAGAACATATTCCGGAAAATAAATGGGACAACACCCGCGGATTGCCTAAACGGGATCCTAGGCTCGAGCAATATCTGGCAAAAATCAAGGCTAAAATTCTGACAATCAAGCAAGAAAAAGATTTCTATGAAGAAGAGGTCTCCGCCAAATTGCTTAAAGACATTGTAATGGGAAAGAGAAATGATCATAAAATTTCCCTGATGGAGTACTTTCAAAGCAAAATAGATAAGTATTCTGCCTTGAAAGATGATTATGCAGAAACCACCATCAAGAAATATAATGTTTCACTAAACCTTCTAAGATGTTTCACCAAAGCCCATTATCCAGGTATTCTTGTTCAGGACGTAGATTATAAATTCATATCCGAATGGGATGATTATCTGATTACCTGCCCTGAGGAAACACTCAAGACCCGTTCCAGGAATACGGCCAATTCATATCATAAGAGATTAAAGAAGATATTGGGCGAAGCCGTGAAGGAGAGCATCCTAGATAAAAATCCCTATGAGAAATTCAGATTGAAGGATAACCGAACTACCAAAGAGGCATTGTCCCGAAAGGAACTGGAATTATTCATCAATTTCCCATTGGGAGATAATCCAAGTTTGATCAAAGCAAAAGACATTTTCTTATTTACTTGTTTTACTGGGGTTCGGTTCCAAGATGGACAAGACTTGGAAACATCTTGCATTTATGAAGATGACTGTGGTATCCTTTGGATGAAATACAAACAACGGAAATCCAAAAGCTTTGTTGATTTCCCCTTACTGGAATCTGCCTTACAGATCATTAAGAAATACAAAACAGAATCTTCCATCACTGGAAAGATTCTTCCTCGGATCAGTAACCAAAAGACCAACCAATATCTCAAGGTTATTGTTGAACTGATACATATGAACAGGAGAATAAATCACCATTTGGCCCGCCATACATTCGCAGCCACGATATTGAGGGAAAATGAAATCCCACATGAGGCGACAAAAGAATGGCTGGGTCACTCTACCAATAATGATATTACCTTATTATACGCGAAGCTGAGCCGAAAAATTAAAATTCAGTATAAACAACATTTAGATAAAACCCTAAAAAATCTTTATCATGGAAAATGAATATGAATACATTAAACTCCCTGTAAAAAAGGGACAAAAGGAAAGAGTGATCGCCCTATTGAGTCTGATAAAAGAATCTTTCCCTGAACATTTGAACATTGACGACTTAATTCGTGAGGAATCTCCTGTTGAATCTAAGAATTCTAAATCATATAAAAAGCTGAACTTCCCTGAAGACTTCTATGAAATCATAGGCCGGATAAATTCTATACGTGATATGGATCTATCTCATACTCCTCCGGAAAAATTCAAACCTTACACAGAAGTCGAGCGA
>JAHDHJ010000032.1 GCA_020631375.1 Saprospiraceae bacterium
ATTGCGACAGTACTCTCTTTCCTTACGACACCATTTTATGCACTGCTGAATTATCTTTTAATCACAAGTGAACATACACCTGAATTCGCCCGTCCGGGAATGAAAATGAGGGTTTTGAGTTGGGCAGGAATGATATTCCTAAGCGGATGTGGTTTATTATATATTTTCAAAGTGCTTTTGGCTCTTTAACATCAGAGTTATATTAACTTTGTTATTAATTTATTATTCAAAACAAAATTTCCAACAATGAAATCATTTTTGCAATTATTCGTAATCACCTTTTTTGTTTCTGCTTTCCTAGCATGTAACAATACCCCGGAAGGACAAACAGCTACTACTGAAGAAGCAACCGCTACAGCTGAAGCTTCAACGGATGCCAAAACACTTGCCGTAGATTTAGGAACGAGTACAATCCATTGGGAAGGTACTAAACCCGGAGGAGCCCATACCGGAACTATCAAATTGAAAGAAGGTTCTTTCTCTGTAAAAGGAGGGAATATCGAATCCGGAAAATTTGTTATTGACATGAACACCATTGAGAATACAGACATGGAAGGAGACATGAAAGCCAGTTTGGAAGCACACCTCAAAGGAACACGTTCAGCAGAAGAACAAGATGATTTCTTCAATGTTGCCGATTATCCGACAGCAACATTTGAAATAGCAACACTGACTCCAATCGAAGGAGATACCACTGGATTGACCCACAGTATCAAAGGTAACCTTACCATGAAAGATACAACTTACAGCGTTACTTTTCCAACTAAGATCAGCATGGATGAAAACGGTTTGTCTGCCAAGTCTGCCAAGTTCAAAATTGATAGGACAAAATGGGGCATTACCTTCAAGTCGCCTACTGCATTGAATCTTAAAGAAAAATTCGTAAATGATGAAATCGGTCTTCAAATTGAATTGAACGCTAAGTAATACCTATTGGTAACAAAGAATAAAGCCCTGTAAGAGATTTCTTACAGGGCTTTATTCTTTGTTACCAATACTGAAATGCAAAGCTAAAGTTTTCTAAAACTTACATTTTTATATAGTTACAAAGGGCATATTTGCGTTATAAATGATCCTGAACAATATATAAACACGCTCTTATTATTATATCATAATATATATTTGGATAGGTTTTTGTTAGTCTATAAGAAAAATAAAATAGGAAAAATACACATAAAACACGTATATTAGTAGTACAAAACTATTTAACAAATGAAAGAAGTACTCATAAAAGCTACTTTTCTCTTCTTTCTTTCCTTTTCCCCTTTACTCCTTTTTGCAAACACTGGTGGTGATTGTATTGATGGTGAAGTAGAGGAAAAATGTGAAGATCAGAATGTAGAACTTCCCAAGGTTTTTCTTATTGGGGAGTATGCAGAAGAGTTTGAGATAGCCTCCTCTGAATATAGTCTGCAGTTATTGGATGCATGCAAGCAAGACATGGGCATGGCATATTTGAAATGGCTGACCATGCTTTTTGAAATGGAAGATTATGCACAAACCGTAGGCTTGGATCTGAAAGGCGTGAAAATGTGGATTAAGGTTTTTTGGAATGAGGAAGGAGGCGTTGATCACATTGCCTATTACCTTAAACCCAAATCTAAGAATATAGATAAAGAAGAATTAACAATATTTTTTACAAGTTTTATGGAAGATTATAAATTCCCTCTAGTTACGGAAGAAAAATTCTCCCATTATGGAAGTGCTTCATTTCCAATTCTTGCTAGAGGAAAAAAAGATAATAACTAAAGCATTTTAGATAATTTAGTTTGGGAACACTTCCCATAAAAAACTCCTTAATGAATGAATTCATTAAGGAGTTTTTTTATTTCAACCATTTTGAAAAAACATCTTATCATTTTTTCACAAGCATTATAATCTGATTAGTAACAAATTTATCTATTTTTGAAAATCCATTCACTTTAATAGAAATTCAGATGTCAAAATTATTCAAACCATTCTTTAGTATTATATTCCTTAGCATTTTAGGTGTTCAAGTCTCAGCACAATCCAACCAGTATTTACATTTCGATGGTGTTGATGATTTTGCAGTTTTGGAAAATGCTTCGCAATACCTTGTCGGGGCAGATGGCATGTCATTAACCGGCTGGTTTTATACAGATGCACTTGTCTATGGTCAAGGCTTTTTCGGTTTTAGGGGAACTGCTACCGGAGACGGGGAAATGTATGTCATTGAATTGAATAATGGAACCTTGGAATGCCGTTATATCAGCACTGCCGGATTCCATGAAGCGGTCGGTCCGGCAGGAACGGGGCAAGCAGGAGTATGGCAACATGTAGCTTGGATTTATACAGGAACTGCTATCGAATTATATATAGACGGACAACTTATAGTTTCCAATTCGGCAAGTGGTACATTTGAAACATTGGATCGTTCCTTTGGAATTGGGAAAAGCATCCAACCGGGTTTTAATTTTGTATTCGGAGGAAGAATAGATGAGGTTTCCGTCTGGAGCAAAGGATTGACACAATCCGAAATCCAAGATATGATGGCAAATGAACTCGTGGGTGACGAAGCCAATCTGGAACTTTATTATAAAATGAACCAAGGTTCTCCCGGAGGAAATAATGTTTCCATTACAGAATTGATTTCCGAAGTAGGAGGAGGAACAAGAAATGCCACATTGATGAATTTTGCCCTTACGGGCGAAACGTCCAATTTTAATGGAACTTTGGAAAGTGGATTCCAATCCATCAATTTCCCACAAATCCCCAACATGCTCATTTCCGCTGATCCTTATGAATTGGATGCTACAGTCAATTCCGGCTTAGCTGTTAGTTATACTGTCATTTCCGGCCCTGCTACTATAAACGGAAGTACATTAACGATTGATGGAACTCCGGGAGAAGTTGTTGTACGAGCAAGCCAAGCTGGTGATGCCATATTTGATCCTGCGGCAGATGTGGATGTTACTTTCCAAGTATTGGATCCAGCCCTCGTTAATCCTATTATAGATTTAAGGAATCCCGTTTCCGGTGATTTTTATGCGAGTTCCCTAAGGCCTATCCTCTTGGCAAGTATTGTAGATATAGATTATCCCGAGCTTTTCAATGTTACAAATATAAGTTATGAGGTGGATGGAGAACCAGTAGATATAACCGATTATGGAAACAAGCACCAAACAGGTTGGTGGACTCCCACATCTTTCGGTGTCCATACTTTCAGTGTAACAGCTACCCACAATGAGGGCAATTCGCATACAGAATCCGTAACGTTTGAAATCATCAATTCCACAACGAGCCAACAAGCCGTAGCTTTCAATGAAGTATGGGTGGATGCGGATAATTTTTCGGTGGAAGCTGAAGGCGAATTACCAAGTTATGTCGGTTCATTCGACCAAATCCAAGGTTCCTTGGATATTGGCTGTCCTCCGGGTGGTTGCGATCCTTGGGATCGAGTTTCCAGCGTAGAAGTCAGGGGGCATAATGGAGAGTGGTATGAAATCATCCGTTACCTCACTCCTTATGGTGTTGCCTGCCAACATGAAATTGACCTTACGGACTTTATGTCGCTATTGCAAGGCAAGGTTAGATTCAGGGTAAATTTGGGGACACAGGGGAATGGATTCCTTTATACATTGAACTTAGCTTATAATGGCGGTGTTCCTGACAATGCCTACAGCACAGTTAAAAAATTATGGTATAAAACCTATTCTTTCGGAGATCCTGCTAATTTGCAACCCACGGAAACCATTGAAATAAGCTATCCTGAGAATGCACAAGCATCTACTATAAAAGTCGTATCAAGTGGACATGGATGGGGAGAAAACAATACTGCCAATGCTGCGGAATTCCACCACGACATTCACCATATATGGGTGAATGGCTCACAAACTTTTACTCAGGATAACTGGAATGTTTGTGACCCGAATCCAGATGGTTGTAGTCCTCAGTTTGGGACTTGGTATTATAATCGGGCAGGCTGGTGTCCAGGTTCCATTGCCCAGTTTTTTGATTATAATATGCAGCCTTTTGTTGGTGCGAATACGGTAACCTTGAATTATGTTTTCAATGAAAGCTACGTGGATAATTGCCATCCGAATAACCCAAATTGTGTTTCAGGGGTTACTTGCACGAATTGTAATGACGGATTTAATCCGCACCTCATTGTTTCTTCCTATCTGATTACTTTAGGAGATGCTCCGTTGGATCAAACTGATGTGGTTTTGGATATTGAAAACCTAGAACAAGAAATAAGCTTCGGTTTATTCCCGAATCCAAGTGCAGGAAGATTTACCATTAATTTGGAAAAGGAATTCAAGGATGGGACTGTTTCTATTTTTGATGAATTAGGCAGATTGGTTCAAAGCCAAGAAATTAAATCCAGTGCTAAAAGTTTGGATATTGACTTAGGAAATGATGTTGTGAATGGTATTTATTTTGTTCACATAAAAAGTCCGGAAGGTTCTGGTTATTCTAAATTGGTTGTGGAATAAAATTTTCATTGTTGATACCATCACGCTGGCAATAATTATAACTTAATCCAAGTTGCGTAAAACGTAATAAATATTAGTATTTAAAGTCTGTTACGCTTTTACGCAACTTGAATTGACTTAACCAAAAAACAGTATGAAAAACATTAAATTTTTATCGACCCTAGCACTATTTTTTATTTGTTGCTCTTGCAATGAAAAAGGAATAAAGGAAAAACCAAAACCGGATGGAGTTTGGAAACAAATTGGATATGGAAATATAATTGAACTGAACGATACAATAATAAGCGTTTATAATATTTCAAAGCAAGATTGCCATTTATCATTTAAGGAACATGTTTTAGATTTTGGTAAAGTCAAAAACTATTCAAAAGATACATTAACCATTCAGCACGGAAACGATGATTGGCTGTTTACGAGATTAGAGGAATTACCAAATTTCTGTAAAAATTCAAACGAATTAAGCAAGGACCCAAAACATAATTTTCAAGTATTTTGGGACACTTTCAATGATCATTATGCATCTTTTGGCATTAAAAATATCAATTGGAACGAAGTTTACAAACAATACGAACCCAAAATAAATGAAAACACAACTGATTTAGAACTCTATACAATCTTCAGAGAAATGATTGCTCTTCTAAATGATGGACACGTAAAAATGGAAGTTCCCGAAAAAATCGAAAAGGAATACAAAAATCAAATAGAAGAACAACAAGAGAAATATTCCAAATTGGCTGAATTTAATATCAATAAAGAAATTGCAGAACTTTATGTTGACAGTTTACGCAATTATAATGCAGGAATGGTTCGTTACGGACTTATTAATGATAATGTTGGTTATGTGCAAATCAATTCCATGCTAATGTTAGCTGACTACGGTTTGCAAAAAGATTTAGATTTAAGAAATTTCTATGGTCAATATTGGAAAAAAGCAGAAAAAAGGAAAGACGAAATACAAAGGCAAGATGAAGTTGGCGGTATAAACAAAGTATTGAACTCTATTATTAAAGAATTACCAGAAGCCAAAAGCTATATTTTGGATTTACGCTTTAATGGTGGTGGAAAAGATGCAGTTGCAATAAATATTTTAAATCACTTTTCAAATAAAGAAAAATTTGCCTATACAAAAAAAGCAAGAATAGAGAAAGGATTTACAAATCCTCAAAAAATTAGAATTATTCCGTCAAAAACCCATTTTAGCGGAAACGTATATTTACTCACAAGCCATTTAACAGCGAGCGCATCCGAAGTTCTTGTTTTGGCATCTTTGGGAGACACGAATTTCAAAAGAATTGGCTCAACAACCGAAGGAATTTTTTCTTCAACTTTAGATAAAGAACTTCCAAATGGTTGGGAATACGAATTATCTAACGAAGTTTATCAAGATTTAAAGGGCGAAAATTATGAGAATATTGGAATTCCGGTAGATTATCAAATGGATTATTCAAAAAATAAAGACAATTTTTTAGACCAATTGTCAAATGATTTAAAAAATAAAAAAGACAGAGCAATTGAATTAGCAATAGAACTTGAAAAATAACTATTGCCAACAAGGTGTGTATTGTATGGCTTCCTTTGCTGGTTGTGACATCGTACACAAACATTCCGTATCAATAATATAAATAATCCAAAAACTAACCTATCCTACTCCAACCCTTTACTTTCCTACCATAATGTTCCATATATTTTTGAATCGGATTATGCTGCGGTTTTTCAAATTTAGGATCATCATCCAATATGCGATTGGCAATTTCCCTTGCCGTTTTTAGTATTGCACCATCTTGTACCAAATCAGCAATTCTGAAATTCAGTGTTCCGCTTTGTTGGGTTCCCTCAATATTTCCCGGCCCACGGAGTTTGAGGTCTGCATCCGCTATTTCGAAACCATTGTTCGTAGCACACATCGTTTGGATGCGCTGTTTGGAATCGTTGGATAATTTATTTCCGGTCATGAGTATGCAATAGGATTGGTCGCCACCTCTTCCTACCCGACCTCTTAATTGATGCAATTGCGATAAGCCAAAACGCTCCGTATTTTCAATAACCATCACTGTAGCATTCGGAACATTCACACCTACTTCAATCACTGTCGTTGCTATCATGATTTGGGTTTCGCCTTTTACGAAACGTTGCATTTCAAAATCCTTATCGGCAGGTTTCATTCTTCCATGAAGAATACTGATTTGATATTTGGGCATAGGAAATTCCCTGCTAATGGAAATATGTCCCTCCTCAAGATTTTGCAAATCCAAGGTTTCCGATTCTTCTATCAAGGGATAAACCACATAAACTTGTCTTCCTTTTTCGATTTCATCTCTCATGAAGCCAAAGACCCGAAGCCGACCACTTTCATATTTATGGATGGTTTTCACCTCTTTCCGTCCCGGAGGTAATTCATCTATTACGGATACGTCCAAATCCCCATAAAGCGTCATCGCCAATGTTCTAGGAATAGGTGTGGCAGTCATCACCAAAACATGGGGAGGATAAGGTTTGCTTTTTTTCCACAATCGAGACCGTTGCTTCACCCCGAAACGATGTTGTTCGTCCGTAATGGCTAGCCCCAGATTCTTAAATACAACGGGGTCTTCCAATACAGCATGTGTGCCAATTAAAAAATCAATTTCCCCCAATGCCAGCAATTCAAGTAAGGCTTTTCTCTTTTTCCCCTTTACGCTTCCTGAAAGGAATCCTACCCGAATTCCCATTCCCTCCACATATTCTGAAATAGAAAGATAATGTTGCTGCGCCAATATTTCCGTAGGCGCCATGAGGCAGGATTGGAACCCATTATCCAATGCCATGAGCATGGACATTAAACCAACCATTGTTTTCCCACTACCGACATCTCCTTGTAGCAAGCGATTCATTTGTTTGCCTGCGCCCAAATCTCTTCGGATTTCTTTTATTACCCTTTTTTGGGCTCCTGTTAGTTCAAAAGGAATTTTTTCATTAAAAAATCCTAGAAAGTTCTCGCCGATTTTAGGAAATTGATAACCCAATAATGCCTGATGTCTATTTTTCCGAATTTGCAATAAGCGGAGCTGGAGAAAAAATAATTCTTCGAATTTCAACCTATTCGTCGCAGCTCTTAAAGCGATTTGATTTTTTGGAAAATGGATATCCCTTATCGAAGTATATCTGCTGGGAAAATTCATTTTATCCAAGATATATTTCGGAAGGATTTCAGGAATATCTTCAGCAGTGATTTTATTCATAATCACTGCCATCAATTTCCTTTGTCCTTTAGCATCCAAACCTTTATTATTCAATTTATCCGTACTTGGGTAAACTGGCGCTAGCGTCAGTGCATTTTTCAAATTGCTATCGGCAACAGGCTCGATTTCCGGATGGGGAATACTGATTCTTCCCTTGAAATCATTTATCCGGCCAAAAACAATATACTCTACTCCTGTTTGTAAACTTTTCTGTATCCAATGTGCGCCCTTGAACCAAACCAATTCTACCATTCCCGTTTCATCCCTGAACCGAGCGACCAAGCGTTTTGCCCTGCCATCACCTTTCATTTCCATTCTCCTCAAGACACCTTTCAGTTGGACACTTTCACCATCCATGCCCGGACCTATATCCTTGGTCAAATGGAATTTTGTTTTGTCCACATAGCGGAAAGGGAAATGCATCAGTAAATCACCAATGGTAAATATTCCCAATTCGGTTTTTAATAGTTCCCCTTTTTGCGGACCTACACCTTTTAGGAATTCTATTTTGGTTTTTAATGTTGACATTCTGATTACTCGATGTTGGAATTTATTATTTACCCGATAGTTTTAAAATAACTGCCGTTTCAGGTGAACAAACACCTGAAACACTCCGTCCGAACAGTATTTCAAGGTGGACAAACACCACGCCTTGGCGTGGCAAGTTGGGTTCTTGAATATAAAAACCATCGGGTAGCCTTGGAATTTATTATTGCTTTATGGGATTTCTTATTTGAAATTCAATTTCAGGGCTAATAATTTTTTAAAATGATTCAGTTCTTTTTCGTCCATTGTCCTTTTGGGAATAATGTGTGCCATTTCTAAAGTTTCGAACAACCAAAAAGCATGTTCTCTTTCCTGAATATTGCTAATGGCTTTCCATTGGATTCTGGAATCTATATATTCATTGCTCAGTTGGATATGGCTTTCTTTGAAAGTATAAGTATTTTCCGCCCAGAAACGTTCGTTGATTTCATGATTATAGTAGCCTTTGGCAAATTGCATGAGGCGATTGGTATAAAATTTATCATAAAGGAAAAACCATAAGACAGCGATAAGCAATACCGCAGCTCCGATGGCATATTGTTCTTCTAAAAAGAATACGGCTGCAAATAAAATTAATCCCAAAGGGATAAAAATAGCCATTCTTTGTCTTGTCTTTTTTTTCCAAGGAGCAGACCATGTATTGAACACATATAAATCTACCAATTCTGGTGTGGAGAGATTGAATTTTAATTGCATATTTTTCTATTTATGCACAAATATAAGATATAAGTGATTCTTCAAATAATCGCATTACATTTGTAGTTGTATAAATATGAGGTATTTTGCAAAAATAGCATACAAGGGAACAAATTATGTCGGTTGGCAATTCCAACCGAACGGAATGTCCGTCCAACAGAAAATAGATGATTCCATGTCTTTGATTCTAGGACAGAAAATCGAAGTTTTGGGTTGTGGCAGGACGGATGCGGGTGTCCATGCTTCCGATTTTTATTTACATTTTGATTTTGATGGCGAATTTCCGGAAGGCTTCGTTTATCGTTTGAACAAGGTATTGCCAAAGGACATTGTTTTTTATGAAATTTTCAAAACAAAGGAGGATGCACATGCCCGTTTTGATGCTTTCCAAAGGAGTTATGAATATCATATTGACCTAAGGAAAAATCCTTTTATTAATGAAACCATTTATCATTTTCCCTATCGGACGGAATTGGATTTTGATAAAATGAATGAGGCTGTGGCTTTACTTTTGGAGTATGATGAGTTCATGCCTTTTTGCAAAACGAATTCCGATTCTAAAACCATGATTTGTCATTTGAGCCGTGCGGAATGGGTAAGGGAAAGTGAAAGTCATTGGGTTTTCCATATTACTTCCAATCGTTTTTTGCGTGGGATGGTTCGCTTGATTGTGGGAATGAGTATTAATGTCGGTCGTGGGAAATTAGATATTGCGGAAGTAAAGCATGCTATGGACGGGCAAGTATTCTTAAAAAGGAGTTATTCTGTACCTCCAGAGGGTTTGTTTTTGACGGAAGTCAAATATCCACCCCTAATTTAGAAAGATTCTCAAAGAAATTATGTTCAATTTTGTGTGAACAAATACGTTTCTTAGAGCGTTCAAATCTATTACAAAATTTGAAAAATTAGAGTTATGATATCAAAGACAATGGAAGAAGCATTGAATAACCAAATCAGATTGGAAGCTTATGCTTCGCAATATTATTTGGCAATGGCTTCTTGGTGTGATAAGGAAGGATTGGAAGGTGCTGCGGAATTTTTGCATTTCCAATCTGTAGAAGAAAAGGAGCACATGATGAAAATTTTCCATTACCTCAGCGAAGTGGATGGCTTTGCCGTTACGCCGGCTATTCCACAGCCTCCCTTGGAATTCGATTCTGTCCAAGAGGTTTTCAGATTGGTTTATGACCATGAAAGAAAAGTAACGCAATCCATCAATGACCTCGTGGCAATATGCTACAAGGAAAACGATTATAATACCTTGAATTTTCTCCAATGGTACGTGGAAGAACAACGTGAGGAAGAAAATCAGGCCAGAACGATATTGGATAGGATCAAACTCATAGGCAATGGTGGACAAAGCCTTTATTTCATTGATAAGGAAATGAAAAAATTCCTAGCCGCTGCCCAAGCTAAGGAAGCCGCCGATGCAGCTGACCCCGGAGCTTAATTCCTCTAAAAAATAGCCCGATTTGCCTATAGGCAAATCGGGCTTATATTATGCTGTGGGTAAGACCAACCTATCATTTAATTCCACCTATTTGTAGTATCATTCTTTTGCCAATATTTAATGATTATGAATCCGGTTACTGCTCCACCCAAGTGTGCAAAATGACCGATTCCGGTTTGGATACCGCTTGCACCTAAATAAAGCTCTAAAATCATTAATATAGGAACAAGAACCTTAAATTTCAATGTGACGGGAGGAAGAATAAGAGATACTTCTCTGTTTGGAAAAATAAGTGCCGCCGCCATTAACAAACCAAATATAGATCCAGATGCCCCCCAAGAAGCAGATGGAATACTTCCCATATAATTCAACATGAAGAAGTCAACAATTAGAGAAATCAAAGAAGCTCCTATCCCACAAAAAAGATAATATGTTAAGAATTTTTTGGCACCCCAATAAGTTTCCAACATTACCCCTAAAAAAAATAACATATACATGTTAAATAGCAAATGCATCACATCCCCATGCATGAAAAGAGATGTTACAAATTGAAAAGGAGCAAATTCTTCATAACTTGGATAATATAATGCTAAAAATCTTCTACCATAATCACCCCAAATAATCATAGGCAAAACAAACATCAAAACATTGATAATGATAAGATGCTTGACCACGTCTGTTACTCTTCCCATAAAACGAACTCTTTATATTTTATCCTTACACAAATACTAGGACAGCATATTTGAAAATTTATTTACTTTTGCGTCGATTATAAATAATACAACTAAATGACTGCTACCCTTAGTTATACACTTTTACTTGCCCTCATATATATAGTTAGGAGAATTTTCCTTTCTGTCCAACAAAACTAAGTCGGTTTTTTATACATCTTCAATTTTACCAAGCCCAATCGTTGGAAGAAATGTCCTACTGAAACCCTCAAAACCCCTAATCCATATTTTGTACTCCTAGACAAATTGATGGAAGAAGCCTCTTCAAAATACTTCGTCGGACAAGTCACTTCTGCTATGTCGAAACCTGCATAAACAATTTGGGAAAGCATTTCATTATCAAAAACAAAATCATCCGAGTTTTGGTTGTAATTTATTCCTTGTAATACTTCCTTACTAAAAGACCTGTAACCCGTATGGTATTCTGAAAGCTTGTAATTGATCAGTAGGTTTTGGGTAAAAGTCAAAAACCGGTTTGCAATATATTTATACAAGGGCATTCCGCCTTTCAAAGCTCCTTTCCCCAAAATCCTAGAACCCAAAACGACCGGATATAATTCATCGCCAATGATATTGACCATAGCCGGAATTAGTTTCGGAGTATATTGGTAATCTGGGTGGAGCATGATAATAATATCACCATCCAGTTCCAATGCTTTATTATATAGAGATTTTTGGTTACCTCCATACCCCTTGTTTTTCTCGTGGCGAATCGTATGGCGGATTCCTATTTTTTTTGCTACCTCTATGGTATTGTCATTACTTGCATCATCACAAAGAATGACCTCATCCACCAAATCCAAAGGTATTTCATTATAAGTCTGTTCCAATGTAAGAGCTGCATTATAAGCAGGAAGGACAGCTATGACTTTTTTACCTTTATACATAGTTTCTGATATTTTTTATTGGAATAAAAATTAAGGCGTAATAAGTATTTGTTTTGGCTTTGATAATGATTTCATATTGCAACGAATGAAAAACTGTTTTCCAAGTTGGATAACAGTATCAGTTTCCACGGCTTGGATGATTGTTGCATTTCCCAATGGTATATCATTTTTTGGAACTGTTTCCGAATCAAAGGAATGCATATGGTTTTGATTGTCTAAAATTACCCATTTTATTTTTTTATCAAAATCCCTTTTCCATTCTTTAATTCCTTTCAAGGAAAATACCGGTATCTTCTCCATCCCATTTTTCCATTCTGGAATATTGAAATTAAAATTCGTTTTATACGGTTTTTCATCCAAATCCGTAAATGAGAATTCAACATTATTTTTATTTAACTTTCTAGGTGGAGAAAAATAATATACCCCTTTGGCAGGGATGAATTTTTTTTCCATTTCTGCTTGGTTTACAAAAACCGGATTCGTCAAAAAATAGGGTCTGGAAGCTTTCTTGTCCGATATGGAAAACCTCGCTTCAGCCTTTAATTTTTGTTCTTGGTCAGTGTATTGAAATGACAGATCACAATAAATATGTTCATCCGGAGCAAAGTTTTCATGCTCGGATTGGAAACATCCTGTTAAAAAACAAAGAATTGCCAAATAAAAAATTAAATAAAAGCGTTTAAAACCCATGAATTCTTGAATATTCGTACAAAATAAGCATTTGTACAATCGATATGCAAATTTGAGGCTACACACTAATTGATAAATTCATCACAAAGCCGTAAATTTGCAAACTTATGATTAAAAAGCTGTTATTATCCGTAATCGTATTCTCAATACTAGGTATATTTTCATGTAAATCCGAATTTGAGAAGACCAGACAAGAGGGCTCCGCAGAAGAACGTTTGGCATTAGCCAGAAAGTATTTGGAGGCAGAACAATGCTATAAGGCACAGACACTTTTCGAAAGTGTGATTGGAGCATATAGGGGGACACAGGAACAAGAGGGTATTTATTTTGACTATGCCCAATCCATGTATTGCCAAGGTTCTTATTTGAAATCTTCGCATTATTTCAGGGATTTTTCCAGCACCTATCCTAATAGCAAGTTAAGAGAGGAAGCGAATTATATGGTGGCATATTCTTTTTATAAAATGTCTCCCGAATATAAATTGGACCAGACTTATACTTCAAAGGCAATTGACGAATTCCAGTTGTTCATCAATACGCATCCGTCTAGTGAAAGGGTTTCGGAATGTAATAAACTAATTGATGAATGTCGTGTAAAATTGGAGAAGAAAGCATATGCGGAAGGACAGTTATATTATGATTTGAAAAACTATGAGGCAGCTACGGTTTCATTCCAAAATCTATTAAAGGATTATCCGGAATCACCTAATGCCGAAAAAGTAAGGTACCTTATAGCCAAAGCATCTTACCAATGGGCTTCAAAAAGTATTTTGTCTAAACAGAAAGAACGCTTTGAAGCGGCGAATGATTATGCACAAGTATTTTTAGCCCGTCATTCCAGTAGTGAATACACCAATCAAGTAAAAGATATTTTAGAAGATTCTACAATAAAATTAAAGGAAATCAATGAGTGATATCAAAAGCAGAGCACAAGGAATAGAACCAAGTGCAAGGGCAAGAAACGTAAATGAAATTGCCGATAAATCATCTAATGTTTATGAATCATTGGCTATCGTTTCCCATAGGGCAAGACATTTGGCTGTTCGGATGAAGAAAGAATTGCAGGGAAAATTAGAAGAATTTTCTTCAGCTACCGACAGCTTGGAAGAGGTGAATGAGAACAAGGAGCAGATTGAGATCTCCAAATTCTACGAAAGACTTCCTAATCCTGCCGTAATAGCATTGAAAGAATTCATGGAGGATGAATTACATTTCAGATATAGAGGGGAAGAACATCCGGAAGATTAATTAGTTTACAATTTAGTCTTAGGAAATTGTTCTACCTCTAGATTTTGAAAACAAAACAACCTATGCTGCAATGCGGCATAGGTCTACTAATATATGGCTAATACATTCCTAAAAGGAAAAAGAATACTGCTGGGCATTACCGGCAGTATTGCTGCTTATAAGGCGGCCTTTCTTACCCGATTATTGGTGAAGTCAGGGGCGGAAGTCAGAATCGTAATGACTGGTTCTGCTAAGGATTTTATTACCCCACTTACTCTTTCCACTTTGTCCAAACAAGCTATCCTTACTGATGTCAGTACTGGAGAAGCGTGGAATAATCATGTAGAAATAGGCTTATGGGCAGATGTTATGGTCATAGCTCCTTGTACTGCAAATACATTGGCAAAATTAGCCAATGGTCTTTGTGACAATATGGTTTCTGCGACTTATCTCTCTGCCAGATGTCCCGTATTCATCGCTCCGGCTATGGATGTGGATATGTGGCACCATCCGTCCACCCAATCGAATATTAATAAGCTAAAATCGTATGGGAATGAAATTATTCCTGTAGGAGTAGGCGAATTGGCAAGTGGCTTGGAGGGTGAAGGTAGAATGGCTGAACCTGAAGATATTGTTACTTTCCTTTCAAATCATTTCATTCAGAAACAGGACTTTGGTGGAAAGGAAATACTGGTCACCGCAGGACCTACCTTTGAAGCATTGGATCCCGTTCGGTTTATAGGAAATCATTCTTCCGGAAAGATGGGGGTTTCGATAGCGGAGGAACTGGCAGAAAGAGGAGCAAAGGTGCATTTAGTTTTAGGCCCGTCGAAATTGACACCTGCACATCCGAATATCGAATTGACACGAATCATGTCGGCAGAGGAAATGTACCAAGCTGCTGTCGGGATTTTTCCAAATTGCCATGCGGCAATAATGGCTGCTGCGGTAGCAGATTATCGACCCAAGGATTTTTCAGATGTTAAAATTAAGAAAAAGGAGGGTGATCTGTTTATTGAATTGGCAAGGACCAAGGATATTGCTGCGAATTTAGGACAAAGTAAAAAAAATGGTCAAATTCTTGTTGGTTTTGCATTGGAGACCAATAACGAATTGGAAAATGCCAAAAGAAAACTAAAAAAGAAGAATTTTGACTTTATAGTCCTCAATTCACTAAGGGACAAAGGAGCAGGGTTCAAATCAGATACAAACAAGATTACAATCCTAAGAAAAGACAATATTATCCGTAAATTCGAGTTAAAATCAAAGAAAGAAGTGGCTAAGGATATTGCCAATGAAATATTGGATATTTAAAACCAAGCCCATCCATTTCTTAAATTCGTTCAATTATGAAAAAGTCCATACTACTTATATTAGTTTGTTTTTTATCCATCAAGCTTTTTGCCCAGGAATTCAATTTCAATATTACCCTGAATACGCAAAAGGCACAATCAACGGATCCCAAGGTTTTTGAAAGTTTGGAGCTGGCATTGAAGGATTTTTTGAACACCAGACAATGGACTGCGGACGAATTCCTACCCGAAGAAAGAATAGAATGTAATTTGCAACTTACCATTACCCAAGAAAATTCAGCAACATCATTTACCGCCGATATTGCTTTCCAAGCTACCCGCCCGGTTTTTAATAGTGATTATCAGACTCCATTGATTTCTTATGTGGATAAGGGTGTCAATTTTAATTATGAAGCTTATCAGCCTTTAGAATTTAGTGATAATATCTTTAATTCCAATCTTACTTCGGTGCTTGGTTTCTATGTTTACATCATGCTAGGCTTGGATTATGATTCTTTTTCGCCATTCGGAGGGGAAGCTCATTTCCAAAAAGCACAAGATATCTTGAATAATATCCCACCGGAAGTTGCCAACAGCAATAAAGGATGGAGGTCATTAGATGGAAATAGAAATAGATATTGGATCATAGAAAGTATCCTTAGCCCACGAACCAGAAATATGCGCCAAGCGATGTACAATTATCATAGGCTGGGACTGGATGTCATGGCTGAAAAAATAGACGAAGGAAGAGCTATGATTGCTCGGGCGTTATCAGATGTGGACAAGGCAAATAATAGCTATCCTAATTCTATGGTTGTTCGTTTATTCACCCTTGCCAAAGGAGATGAAGCAACAGAAATATTCAAAGGCGGCACAAGAAAAGAACAAAATGATGCCATCAGAATCCTTAGTAAAATAGACCCATCCAATTCTAGTAAATATAGGAAGATTAGACCGTAGTAACTATGAGGGTGATGTCTGGTATTTTATTAGTAGAAATATTAGGAATCCAAAACACTCTTTCATGACAGATTCACTATCACCTTTATTTAGGATATCCTCAGAAACGGAACCCATTCATCAGGGCTAAATTGACTAAATTGGTGATAAAAATAGTAAGCCCAATCCAAGAATTAGAAGATTTGTCTGATTTGGCTTTGATTTCATTGAAGTAAAATTATAGAAATAGATTACAAAACCCAAGAAGTTGTTCATGAAGCTGAAATGATAGCTCCTAAAGCGAAAGGTGCTTTAAGGGAAATTGAACGAATGACCTTTTAAGTAGATGACTAGATATTTAGATATAGAGATTTTTAGATAAAACATTGCTTACCATAATATTATAATAGCACTACTATTGGATTATTTTTGTCCAATTACTTATTAGGAGCAGTTAAAAAAACTTAGACACCATCTCACAAAGTGTCTAAGTTAAAAAGCTTGGGTATTGGACACTTTTCTTTGGCAGTAATCATAAACCGTGTCAATCCGTTTTCTTCACCCCGCCCAACCCTCACGATCCAAACTCCTATATTGAATCGCCTCCGCCAAATGGGCATGTGTAATATTTTCACTCCCATCCAAATCCGCAGCCGTCCGAGCTACTTTTAATATCCGATCATAAGCACGGGCAGATAATTGTAATTTCTCCATTGCCTTTTTCAATAATGATCTTCCTTCTGAATCCAAGGCACAGACTTCCCTCACCATATTGCTTGGCATTTGGGCATTGCAAAAAATGTCTTTTCTTTCTTCGAATCGTTTTTCTTGAATTTCCCGTGCGGTGATGACTCGTTTTGTGATGTCCTTACTGGTTTCGGATGCTCTTTCGGTAGAAGATAATTGCTCGTAGGAGACTGGAGTTACTTCTACATGGAGGTCGATTCTATCCAAAAGTGGTCCTGAAATTTTACTCAAGTAACGTCCTACGATTCCGGGAGCACAAACGCATTCTTTCTCGGGATGATTGTAATAGCCGCAAGGGCAGGGGTTCATGGAAGCGACCATCATAAAACTTGCTGGATAATCAACCGAAATCCTTGCTCTGGAAATGGTTACTTTTCTTTCTTCCATGGGTTGGCGGAGTACTTCCAACACAGTTCTTTTGAACTCGGGCAATTCATCTAGAAATAATACACCATGATGCGCTAGGGAAATTTCACCCGGTTGCGGATTTGAACCTCCTCCAACAAGAGCCACATCTGAAATTGTATGATGGGGAGAACGGAATGGACGTGTAGATACCAAGGCAGAATCAGAGGGTAAAATCCCTGCAACTGAATGAATTTTAGTAGTTTCTAGTGCTTCATGCAAATTTAGCGGAGGTAAAATCGTAGGTAATCTTCTTGCCAACATCGTTTTACCTGCTCCCGGTGGACCAATAAGGATGACATTATGTCCTCCCGCTGCTGCCAATTCCAAAGCCCGTTTGATGTTTTCCTGTCCTTTCACATCAGAAAAATCTACCTGGTAATTATCATAGGTCTCCGCAAAGATTTCTCTGGTATTGACTTTTACGGAATCTAAGGAAGCCACGCCATTCATGAAATCTACAACTTCTTTTATATGACTGACTCCATATACATCCAAATCACTCACAATGGCAGCTTCCTTTGCATTTTCCTTTGGCAATATCAATCCCCTGAATTTTTCTTTCCGTGCTTGTATTGCAATAGGCAAAGCTCCTTTTATCGGTCTTAATTGTCCATCTAAAGATAATTCGCCCATAAAAACGTATTGTTCTATCATTTCGGGCTTCACTTTCCCAAAACCCGCAAGCACTCCCATTGCTATTGGCAAATCATAGGCAGCACCTTGTTTGGGTAAATCTGCGGGAGCCAGATTAATAACGATCTTCAATCTGGGTAGCCGCATATCTGAATTTTTCAATGCGGCTTCTATCCTTTGGAAGCCCTCCCTAACTGCACTATCGGGTAACCCGACCAAACTATAACCGGGTTTTCCTGCCGAGACGGCTCCTCCTATATGTACTTCTACTGTAATAGTGGTCGCATCGACCCCATGAACTGCACTTGCAAAGGTTTTTACATACATCGTCTATGTCTTCTAAATTAATTCCTAAAATTATATAGACGCAAAAAAGGGGTTGATTCCATAAAGAACCAACCCCTTTTTTATATTAAATATCCTAATCTTGTAATTTGAATCGAATAGGTAGTGTAAACTGAACCCTAACCGGATTGTTCCTTTGTTTTCCGGGAACCCATTTAGGCATTCTTTTGACTACTCTAAGTGCTTCTTCTCCACAGCCTCCTCCAGGATCTTTCAAGATGACTTTCTTCTGATCGTCATTGAATACGATAGAACCATCTTTTTCCACTACAAAACGGATTACAGACATTCCTTCAATTCCATTTTCTCTGGCAATGGAAGGATACTTGATATTCTTATTGATGAAATTAATGATTTTCTCATCAGAACATTTTTTCCGTTCATTCTTATCCGACATCTCTTCACAACCAGGGAAGTGAGGCATATATTCAACAATTTTGAATATTTCTTCACTCGGTGGCGGTGGTGGCGGTGGTGGCGGTGGTGGTGGTGGCGGTGGCGGCGCTTTCTTTGTTGGTTTAGGTGGCGGTGGTGGTGGCGGTTCATTAGACTGCTCTTCCACTGGTTCCTGACTTACGAATTCAGGTTCCTCTATTTCCACTTCATCCGGAACTTCTTCTATTACAGGTGGCGGCGGTGGCGGTGGCGGTGGCGGCGGTTCAGCCGTACGAGGAATTTCCATTTCAATTTCATCTTCCTCCCAATCTCCTAATTCGACTCCACCCACACTGTATTCAAATACAGTCCAGCTGAATGCCAAAATCGTGAACATTAATGCTGTTACAGCACCTACACCCAAATATGTATTACTCTTTTTGAATACATCCACATCCGGATATTTGTTACGACCTTCCAAAGGGGAACGTCTAGCAACCCCTTGGTACTTTTCAGAAAGGTTTCCGTCGCTTCTTTGTTTTGACATCTTCATCCTAGAAATGATGATTAAGGCAATGACCGCTAGAGCAATTGCCAAAGTCAAAAATAAAACGACACCTCCTGGTAATGCGATGTCAAAATTCATGTACTGAGGTTTTTAATTAATTTATACAAAAAAACACCGAACAAACACCCGACAATGTTAGCGATAATATCGGGAATCTCAAAATTTCTTCCTGTTTTTGAGGCATATTGGAGTATTTCTATCAATATACCATACAAAGAACTAGATGCAATAATCGTTAAAAGGGTTGTGAAAGGGATATTTTTATGTTTATTTTTTTTCAAAAATGCCCAAATAATCGTTAGGACTAAAATAAAATAAACAAAAACATGTGCAATTTTATCCGCGTAATCAATTTCTACCGATGGAAGTTTTGGAGATGGCACCAAAGATAAAATCATTATCAGCACTCCCCAAAAAATCGGTAATAGAAAACACTTCATTTATGAAATCAACTCTTGATACGCATCCGCATCCATCAAATCATCTAGTTCAGACACATCTGCAATTTTCACTTTTACAATCCAGCCCTCTCCATATGGATCTTCATTGATTAATGCGGGATTGTCTCCTTCTTCTTGGTTCAAAGCCGGATTGAATTCCAAAATTTCCCCTCCTATTGGCATGAACAAATCAGAAGTGGTTTTTACTGCTTCCACAACACCGAATTCGTCCCCTTTCTCTATTTCGTCACCAACTGTTTCCACTTCTACATAAACGATTTCTCCCAACTCACTTTGGGCATGATCGGTAACGCCAATGTATGCAACATTATCGTCTTCCAATCGAATCCATTCGTGTTCTTCTGAATATTTCAAGTTTGTAGGAAATGTCATTTTCATTCAATATTAAGTATGATTGGAATATCTAAAACTTTATTATTGCCAAAAATAGGCGAATTTTAGAAAAAGAGAAGTAAAAATTAAAAATATATAAATTTAGATTAATATTCAGGTTTAGAATGCAATGCCTAATATTAGATTCTAAACCCGAATATTTTAAAATATGTCTTTATTGATAAAGTCTAATATTCTTTTTTACACATGTAAAGCCCGGTCTCCAGTAGCGGCTAATGCTGCTTCTTTTGTGGCTTCGGTATATGTAGGGTGTGCATGGCTCATCCTTGCAATATCTTCTGCCGACCCCCTGAATTCCATAACAGCAACAGCTTCTGCTATCATATCCGCTGTACGAGGTCCGACCATATGTACACCCAATACTTCATCAGTTTCCTTATGTGCCAAGATTTTCACCATACCTTCTGTGTCCATACTTGCTCTGGCACGACCTAGTGCCTTGAAAGGGAATTTACCTACTTTGTAAGGTATTCCCGCTTCTTTTAATTGCCCCTCCGTTTGTCCGACTGCAGACACTTCAGGCCAAGTATAAACAACTCCCGGAATCAGATTATAATTGATATGCGGTTTTTGTCCCGCCATAAATTCTGCCACGAACACACCTTCTTCTTCTGCCTTATGAGCAAGCATTGCTCCTTGGATTACATCACCAATAGCAAATATCCCCTCTACATTTGTTTGTAGATGTTCATCTACTTTCACTCTTCCTCTTTCATCCTTTTCTATGCCTACATTTTCTAAGCCTAAGCCATCAGTATAAGCATATCTTCCTATGGCAACCAAGCAATAATCCGCCTTGATTTCCAATTCATTCTCTGTATCTCTTTTTTTGAATTTTATTGTTGCAGAACGGCTTGTTCCTTTTACTTCAGTTACCATGTGTTTCAAATGGAATTTGATTCCGATTTTTTTCAAGGCACGTTGCAATTCCTTGGAACAATCCTTATCCATTCCGCTAATGATTCGATCTGCATATTCTATGACTTCGACTTCTGTTCCCAAACGGGCAAAAACAGAACCTAATTCCAAGCCGATTACTCCCGCACCTATAATGACCATTTTCTTAGGGAGCTTATCTATTTCCAATGCTTCGGTAGAAGTGATAACCCTTTTTTTGTCATAATTGAACACAGCAGGAGTTATGGGTTTTGAACCGGTAGCGATAATTGTCTTATCAGTTTCGATTTCTTCTTTGCTCCCATCAGTTTTGGTGATGCCTATTTTGTTTTTGGTAATGAAAGCACCGTGTCCATGGTAGACATCGATTTTGTTTTTTTTCATCAAGAAGTTAATTCCCCCTGTAGTTTGACTGACAACTTCTGATTTACGTTTTATCATTTGCTTTAGATTCACTTTCAAACCTGTAAGGTCGATACCGTGTTCTGTGAACTTATGTGCAGCATTATGATAATGTTCAGATGAATCCAACAGTGCTTTGGATGGAATACAACCAACGTTAAGGCAAGTGCCGCCTAAAACGTCATATTTTTCTATAATAGCGGTTTTGAAACCTAATTGCGCTGCACGGATAGCTGCTACATATCCTCCGGGACCCGAACCAATAACAGTAACATCGTATTTCATCTGTCTATTTTTTTGATTTATATATTTAATCCAAGCCTTGTATAATTATAGGCTACTTGAACTATCCAAAATATAACAACTTGGCATAAAAAAAGATGTGCCAGAATTGTTGCAAAAGTACAAAAATCAAAATGGCACATCTTTTTTTATTGGAATATTTTATTCCGAAAGATCAATAAGTTTGTAATAAAATCTAATTTCTAAGGATATTGAATTTTCCGACTTTCAATTTGTCATCATCCGTTTTTATTTCGAAAAAATAAATTCCGTTTTCCAAAGAAGAAACATTGAGTTCCCCTTGACTTATATTTCCGAAAATAATTCTTTGCCCTATCGCATTCATGACTACAATTTCAGAAGCCGTTCCTATTCCCTCAAACTTGATGGTTTCATTAGCAGGGTTGGGGTAGGCGGTTATTTTTTCCCTTTCTAAATCTGAATTAGCAACGGAACCATTGCAGGTTTTGTGCATGTCAAAATAGAACATGGTATTGATAAATGCTATTTCTGCACATTCGCCATGTGTTAGATTGCCCAAATCTTGTTTCGTTACATTG
Organism: Saprospiraceae bacterium; assembly: GCA_020631375.1. Classification (GTDB taxonomy): domain Bacteria; phylum Bacteroidota; class Bacteroidia; order Chitinophagales; family Saprospiraceae; genus JAHDCE01. The sequence goes on from JAHDHJ010000032.1 coordinate 22,205, forward strand.
GGCGCGCCATTTCCCGTCCAATTATCATAAGCCAATTCAGAATTGAGATAAGTCACTTGTTCATCACCATTGCAATACAATAATTTTATAGGAGCCTGTGGTGCCCAATCCAATAAATGGCTTTCCGCCAATGCTTGTCTTAGTGGGTGGTTTACATCATTTTCAAAATCTGCCATGAAAGTAGGGTTTATCATGTCTCTTGGAACTGGCTCACATACACCATTAATGTAACCTATGCTATAATCCCCACTATAAAACAACGGGGGCAGAAGAGTATCGTAAGGAGATACAAAAACCTCATCAATATTAATTTCAGATAAAAGTTCCGGATATAATTCCTTATATGCATATATTATATAAGGTAAATAACCGGGTGTTGCATATTCATCATGAGAAACCATCAGATCCACTTGTGCATCAATTAGGTCATAAGGACCTGACATGGCAGACGATGCGCCGATTTCAAATTCTTCAGGAAATTCTTCTTCTATCAATTTATGGGTAGCAGCCGTGACAAAGCCCCCTTGTGAATATCCAAAAAGAAATATTTGTCCGTTTAATTCCAATGTCAAAATTTCCGATAATTGCCTAGCAGAACGTATGATGTTAACCATAGTATGACCTTGGCTGAAAGCATGTACATAAGGGTGTAGTTTAACTTTAGGATCAGCATCCCCGAGACCCAAATAGTCAGGATTGCAAATCATATAACCCGATCTGGCAGCGAGCATCAGGCTTACTTCCCATTGTCCGCCACTTAGATTACTTGCAGTATTGTGTCTGTTTGATTGGGTTCCGTGGGCATAACTTGCAATGGGTAATGGGCAAGTCGTATTTCTAGGAACGAAAATAGCTCCGCTTGCTTGTACTAATGAATCAAGTTCTCTGTAAGGCGTATTGTAAAGAACCTTATACACATCCACTTCAAAATTAATGGGAACGAATGCTTCAGGAACACCTAAATCATCTCTCAATTGTACTAATTCAGCTATGGAATATGTACCAATAAGTTCGTGTTGGAATAATTGCGCTTTTGTCTGACAAGCAAGTAATAGGACAATTAGGTATGTAAATGTATGCTTCATTAGATCTAATGCTTTATATTAAAAAATGGATATTTTTGTTTTTGGATTTTAAATTAAGAACCCGAATTTAATAAATTAGATTGGAAGAAATTGGAAGATTTGAGCAAATCTGGCTTAAATAGAAAATAATTAGGCTTTATAAGGAGGAAAGAGGGATGTTATTTCCCATAAAAAAAATATTTCCATTACTTTTAAAGCGACATGCATTGAGAAATTGCCGATTATACCTTTGGCTTAAAGCCTAGGTCTCCATAAAAGTATTCATCGGCATAATTAAATATTTTCAAAATTAAACGAAAATGGATTTTATAATTAAAATCTTGTTTGCCTTTATTGTGAATGGTTTTGGAATCATCGTGTTCCTATCTTTCCGTTTTTTCAAAATGGGTAAAAAGGACAACGAATATGCAAAGGTTATGGAAACCTTTGGACTCAAGAAAAAATACGAAGATGTAGGAGGGAAAAAAGTGGAAAGGAAACCGAGTACGGTTATGAAAAGTTCCAATTACTTTTTGCCGATTGCTTTTTACACCATTACAAGCACAGTATTGAGTTCGATCTTTTTATTCCCTACGGAATTTTTCGGACACCTTTTTACAGAAACAACGAATCAGGTGGGAGATATTATCAATACGGCAAAATCTTTCAGTTACAATCCTTTCTTCATGGGTGTGGATTTTGGAAAACTGGAATTGGAAAATGGAAATACACTTACTGCATCTGACTTGCAGAGAAGAAGTATCGCTACGATTGCTTGGGCATTCATGGGGGCTTTCCTTTGGGCATCATCCAATATGATCAGAAGATTGTCCAATGCTGACATTGTTCCCATCTTATTTTATAAGGTAGCGTTCAGAATGCTATTTGCTTGTGCAGTAGCATTGATTTTTTCTTTCATTGCCAGCAAGGTCGGCTTGTTTGGAGGTCTTAGCTATAGTTCGGCTTTCATTCCTGCAATGGCATTTGTAGCCGGTACATTGCCTGAACGGTTCTTTAACTATATTCTAGAATTGATGAGAGGGGTTTTCAGCGGACGGGATATAAATAATAAGGAACTCCACCTAAGCAAAATTGAAGGATTGAGTGTTGCACATAGGGAGAGATTGTGGGAAGAGGGGATAGACAATGCCCAAAATTTGGCACAGTCTAGTTTGATACAATTGTTATTGAAAACTCCTTTTGAAGCAAGACAACTTTTGGACTGGATTGGTCAAGCCAAATTGCTCTGTTATATGAAAGGTGATATAGATAAGGCGAATAGAGTTGGCATCCGATCTGTCTATGATTTCATTTCTCTTAAAGAAACTTATACAAAAAAAGGAAAAGACAATATGAATGCTCTGCAGGAGCTTGGAAGTGCTACCGGATTACAGACTCCAATCTTGGCAGTAGTGGCAGAATTAGTGAATGAGGATGTTGGTTCAAAATCATTGAAAGGTTTCTTTGATAAATTGAATGGCAAGAAAAAAGTAGCAGTCCTTTATGAAAACGAAGAGGTTATCCCAGAAGAAGTAACAGAATTGGATGATAGGGAATTGGAAAAGGATTTGGACATTCCCCATGACATTCCTAAAAGCTATGACTAATGACCACTATAGTCTGGATTTCTGAAAGGGACAAACCTTCTTATTTTATCTTAAGACAAAGCAAAAACTACCAAGTATTTGGTAGTTTTTGCTTTGTATAGATGTTTCTCTGAGACTTATGTAAATAATTCAGCTTACAGAGGCTTATCCACAAAGTCCATAATTATTAGACCGATAGTCCATAGGAAACCCTTTTTCGTTTAAAACTATGGCAAGTCCCCTAGATGCGAAGCTTGAATTAAATACCGACGTTTTCCCAGTTCATTTGGTAAACGTAGACCAATAATATGACGAACATGATGAAAGCGGTGATTAAACCCAATACTATATATCCTTTTTTGCCTGGTTCGTAGTGTTCCATTGTATTATTTTTTTAATTTGCACAAATGTAAGAAGTTATTTTAAACAAATCTCAAATAATATAGAGGGATTGAGGCTTTTTTTATAAAAATTTGATTCCCGAAAGCTAGTAAGAGAATGCTGAAATTTACAAACATACAAACCAAACAAACCGTTGTCCACCAAGTAGGCAACAAAAATAAAAGCGAAAAATGTTTCACTTCGGACGGTCCCTTATCATTGGATGAAAACCTTGAAGAAACATTGCAGAATTTTTTTTTGAAACCATTTAAGCAAGTATCGGAAACGTATAGTTTTGTTCATAGTACCGATATGTCCTATCATTTGATGAATGGAATAGCAACGAAAATTTTCCAAAATAATGGTGATTTTTATAGCAGTTCGATTGATATTCTAAATCACCTTTATAACCAATCCAACCATCCCCAAATTAAGTCAGGGGATTTGTTTGTTGTTTTGTTTGACGATATTTTGATAGAAGATGAATTGGTGCAAGCCATTGGAATTTTCAAATCGGAAAAAAAGGATGCTTTCATCAAATTGTCTTCGCAACATAACAGAATTATTGTCAATGAAGAAGAGGGAATCAGTTTGAAAAAAATAGACAAAGGCTGTCTGATTCTCAATATTTTTGAAGATGAGGGATTCAGGGTCTTTTCTTTTGACAATAATAATTATGATGCGGATTATTGGAAAAATCAATTTTTGGG
>JAHDHJ010000293.1 GCA_020631375.1 Saprospiraceae bacterium
TAATCATCTGAATGAGTCCATTTATATACGAAAGGTATTGTTCAATTGCGTATTACACACTTTTATGATTTAGTGTCAAAATTAAAGAGAAACTCTTTGGTCAATCCACCTTTTCTGGCAGCGAGGACTCCATATTTAATATCATGTATTCCTTTGGTACTATGTGCATCCGGATTGATGGAAATCTTAACCCCTTTTTCCATAGCATATGAAATCCAAGTATAATCCAAATCCAAACGGACAGGATTCGCATTCATTTCTATAACTACATTATTGCTTGAACAAGCATCTATAACTTTCTTGTGGTCAATGGGATAACCTTGCCTACTCAATAAAAGTCTTCCGGTAGGATGTCCAAGCATAGTTGTATATTCGTTTTCAATCGCCTTGATTAATCTTTCGGTTGCTTTTTCCTTGAACATTTTTAAATTGGAATGAATGGAAGCAATAATAAAATCAAAACCTTTTAAGATATCCTCTTCATAATCCAAAGAACCATCGTACAAAATATCGGACTCGATTCCTTTATAAATTTTAAAATCGGAATATTGTTTATTTAATTCATCTATTTCTTTCCATTGTTCTTGGATGCGATCGGGTTTTAAACCATTGGCATAAAATGCGGATTTGGAATGGTCCGTAATTCCAATATAGGCGTAACCCAATTTTTTGGAATAGTCCGCCATTTCCTTAATCGTATTAATTCCATCACTATAAATGGTATGGGAATGGATAACTCCTTTTACATCTTGTTCTGTAATTAAATCAGGCGTTTCTTTTCCTACGAAATATCCATTCTCCCTTAATTCGGAAATGACAAATGGCAATTCGGCTTTTTCAAAAATCTTTTCTTCTGACTCTAAATTGGTAAAATCTTTTTCTTCAGTATTTTCTAAAAATGTATTTACGAATTCTTTTGTTGCCGTATATCTGAATAATTTAGAACCCCATTCTTCCTTTTTACAAGTAAAAATATTCAAGGGAAAGCCATCCGATGTTTTACAGAAATATTTATTTTCTTTTTGTTCCAATAATGTAACTTCATCACCGAATAATGGCTCAATATTTTCGCAATCAATTAAATACTCTAGTCCATTTACAATAGGGCAATTCCTCCTGAATTCTCCTACGATTTCAATTTGTTGTTCCGGAAATTTTATTTTAATATTTTCTAATAATTCCAAAGCTTTCGCTTCAATCGAAGCATAAAGGAATTTATCTTTTGAACGATAATAAAAATTAATTTTTTCAATTAGTTCATCTTGTGTTTTCTTACCAAATCCTTTTAAGGTAATTAAACGGTTTTCATTACAAGCATATAATAATTCCCCAACACTTTCAATTTCCAATTCTTTCCAAACCACTCTGACCTTGGACGGACCAAAGCCTTTTATTCTTAGCATTTCCAAAATGCCCATAGGAGTTTTTTCCTTATATTTATTATACGTTTCCAACTCCTTGGTTTCTATAATTTCAAAAACCTTACTTGTAATCGCCTTACCTATTCCCTTCAGACTGGATACATCTGCCTCTGTCATTTCTATCAGAGGCGTATCTAATTTCCTTAATTGGATATAAGCATTTTTATAAGATTTTATTTTGAATGGATTCTCTTTGTGGAGTTCCATTATATTTGCCAAATCAGTAAAATAATTTGCTATTTCCTTATTTGTCATGATATTTTTTTTTCTTTGATGTACCTTGTGCCTTGTTCATTGGCTTAGGATTTCTTGTATTTCCTCCTCTAATCCTCTAAAGATGGAAATGCCCAATGGACATGCTTGTATTCAAATGTAAAATTAATAAATAAATCCGGCTCTATGTTCGATTCGCTGACTTCTGATAAATTGAAAGAATTATTACCTAAAATCCAAACGTTCCTAGAAGATGAGGTTTTTCCTTTTGAAAGGGAAGCTTTGAGTATGCCATTCAAAGAAGTGGAGAAAATTCTTAGGGAATTCAAACCCAAGATAAAAGAAATGGGAGCTTGGAATCCTTACCTACCGAAAAGATGGGGAGGACAGGATTTCACCATGCCGGAAGTGGCACGAATTGGGGAAGTATTGGGGCAATCTCCCTTGGGGCATTTTATTTTCAATTGCCAAGCACCTGATGCCGGGAATATAGAATTACTCATGCACTTCGGAAGCGATGAAATGAAAGAAAAATACCTCAGTCGCATGGTTGAGGGTGAAATCCGTTCTTGTTTCTCTATGACCGAACCGCATTTTGCCGGTTCTAATCCTGTCCATATGGGACTGACGGCAGTCCGAGATGGGGATGAATATGTTATCAATGGTCATAAATGGTTCACTTCGAGTGCGGATGGTGCTGAATTCGCCATTGTCATGGCAATCACGAATCCAGAAGCAGAGAGTCCATATGCCAGAGCCAGTCAAATCATTGTTCCAACCAATACACCCGGATTTAATTTCATTCGTAATGTTCCGGTCATGGGACATGCCGGAGAGGGATGGCATTCCCATGCGGAAATCAAATATGAGAATGTCAGGGTTCCGGTTTCCAATCTGATAGGAATGGAGGGTTCCGGTTTTTTATTGGCACAAGAACGTTTGGGTCCGGGTAGGATCCACCATTGCATGAGATGGATTGGCATTGCCGAAAGGTGTTTTGATTTGATGTGTAAAAGAGCTGTTTCAAGGGAATTATCTCCGGGAAAACCTTTGGGAATGAAACAATCCGTACAGAATTGGATAGCGGAAAGTAGGGCGGAAATCAACGCTTGCAGGCTCATGGTAATGAATGCCGCACATGCACTACAAGTGAAAGGAAACAAGGGAGCAAGGGAAGAAATCTCTACAATTAAATTCTATACAGCAGAAATGTTACACCGAGTCATTAATCGGGCGATACAGACACATGGTGCTTTAGGAGTTACGGACGACACCCCGTTGGCATTCTGGTATAGGGAGGAAAGAGGCGCTTCGATTTATGATGGAACCAATGAGACACATAAGGCTTCCTTGGCTAAGAAGATATTGAAAAAATATGGAGTGAAAGTTAAGAATAATTAATACTAAGAAGCTGTTTTATTGTTTCAAAAGAATACACAAATTACTCTACCCAATGGTTTTTAAAATAACTGCCGTTTCAGGTTTGTTCACCTGACAATACCCCAATTAGACCTTGTGCGAGGTGAACAAACACACTCGCACGGCTAGGTTTTTCATTTTATCTAGTTGTGTGGCAAAAAATAAGGAACTTCATTTTTTTGACGATGAAAAATTATTTTCAAAATCCAATGTTTCTTATTCTAAATACGAACAAGTACATAAACGAAAAAAACATGCTAGCATTTTAGCAAAGGATAAAGAATACCTAATTAATAAGTTTGAGCATGATATCCGTCAAGTTGAAAGAATGCTGAATTGGAATTGTAGCGATTGGTTAGAATAAATTTATCCGGCTTTCACCAATCCCAATTGCTCTAGGAAAACACCGTAGGAATGGTGAAATAATAAACTTACATTCTTAGGCTTGTTATTTTCATTCCATCCGTCGTTGAAAATCCTCGACAATGCCCTGCATTGCCTACGGTTTTCGCCTTGGCTGAAATAAAAATCACAGCCCCTAAAAACGCAATTTATTAATTCATCATTCCTTAATTTAAAGAGGCTCAAGATAGAAAATTGTAATATTCAATAAAAATGCGGAAATTTACATTTTATTATGAATGAATATTAGTTGAAATTCGTTATTAGTATAATTGGGTTATTGCCCATACTAATATTATTGCGAATAATCGCTATCTAAACTAAACACACAATTATGAGAATATTATTCACTTTACTACTCACTTTTGGCGTTTTCCAAGCCCAAGCCAATAAAACAGAATATGGCTATGGTACCGTGATTTCTGACGAATATCATGGAAGCAGAACCGCTTCTGGAGATAGTTATGATAAGAACAAACACACTGCAGCACATAAAACACTACCTTTCGGTTCTATTATCAAGGTAACCAATATGGATAATAACAAATCTGTCATGGTTAAAGTAATTGACAGGGGACCTTTTATAAAAGGATATGTTGTTGAAATTTCAAGTGCGGCTTCCCAAGCATTGGGCTTCAAAGGAAACAAGGCGAATGTGAAAGTTGTGGTTGAAAAGGAGGGAAATTATATAGAGGATTCCGAATTGAAAGAAAATGAACCTACGGAAAGTTCATTGTCGGATTCCGAAACAAATACTAGTGAATTGCCCAAAAGTTATGATGCTTCCGAAGATAGAATAGCTGCCGATTCACCAAAGGAAGAGGATAGTCCAAAAGG
>JAHDHJ010000033.1 GCA_020631375.1 Saprospiraceae bacterium
ACCCGAATGGTGGTCGTGACATCTTGTTCTTCGTAGATAATATCTTCCGTTTCACACAAGCAGGTTCTGAAGTATCAGCCCTTTTGGGACGTATGCCATCAGCGGTAGGTTACCAACCAACATTAGCTACGGAAATGGGATTGATGCAAGAACGTATCACTTCTACAAAGAGAGGTTCTATTACTTCAGTACAGGCAGTTTATGTACCTGCGGATGATTTAACGGATCCAGCACCGGCGACAACATTTGCCCACTTGGATGCAACTACGGTATTGAATCGTAAATTGGCTTCATTGGGTATCTATCCAGCGGTGGATCCTTTGGATTCAAAATCACGTATCCTTTCGGAAGACATCGTAGGAGAAGAGCATTATGCTTGCGCACAAAGAGTAATCAACATCCTTCAACGATACAAAGAATTGCAAGATATCATTGCTATCCTTGGTATGGAAGAATTGAGTGATGAAGATAAATTAGTTGTAAGCCGTGCAAGACGTGTACAACGTTTCTTATCTCAACCATTCCACGTAGCAGAGCAATTTACCGGACTAGCGGGAGTTTTGGTTGATATCCAAGACGCAATCCGAGGGTTCAATATGATCATGGACGGAGAAGTGGACGAATATCCGGAAGCGGCATTCAACTTGGTAGGTTCTATCGAAGATGCAATTGCAAAAGGTAAGAAGTTGTTGGCAGAGGCAGAAGCTTAATTTTAAATTACTCATTTAGGAATAAGTCGTAGAATCAGGTGAGTTGATTTGGGTCTTAAGGAATAATTGCAAAGCAAATTTGTCTTAGATTCTAATATCTTAAAATCTGAATATCTAACTTATTAACTATTAATTGATAGATATGAATGTAGTTGTATTAACACCGGATAAAGAAGTTTACACAGGAAGCATTAAGTCCATTAAGGTTCCTGGAGTTGGAGGTGAATTCGAAATTTTGAATAACCACGCACCACTTGTCTCTTCTTTGGGTACGGGGAAAGTAAGAATAAAGGATACCGAGGGAGGTTCTAAGGAGTTCTCAATATCCAAAGGCTTCATAGAAGTTTTGAACAATGAAGTTTCCGTACTGGTAGAAAGTATTGTAGAGTTAAGATAATTGTAAAAATTACTTGAAGATAAATGCCCGTTGCTCAATTAGAGTAATGGGCATTCTTAGTTATAATTAGAACGTTCTTAGAACAAAATATTTTGGCTGAAACTAGTTAACAAGATGTGAATCTTCTAGTAGTTTTTTTAGAATACTAAATTTAGATTTAATTTACACGAATAAAGGATTATATTCATTTTTCAATATACAAATACCAAGTCATGAAATACATTATTCAAATAGCATTGCTATTTATCTTTTCAATTTCCCTTAATGCTCAAAAAAAGACTACTCCAAAATTGGATTTGGATAAATTAAGCGAAAAACAAAAGCTGGAAGTACTAGGCTACGCCATTACGTTGACTAAGGATTATGACAGATCCTTAAAAAAGGCAATAAAAAAACTATCTCCGGAACAATCAAAACAACTAATGGACTATGTAGCCACAACAGAAAAAATCAAGGAAAAATCAAAAAAGAAAAAAACCAAACTAACATCAGCGGAAAATGGACCGTTGACTACCATGGAATTTGATGTACCGGAATATGATTTTGGGGAAGCTACCGAAGGAGATAAAATCAGTTATTCCTACAAATTCAAGAACACAGGAAAAGAACCTCTCGTTATCAGCCATGCAAAAGGTTCATGCGGTTGCACCGTCCCAAAATGGCCAAAAGACCCCATAGCTCCTGGAGAAACGGGAGAGATAGATGTTGTTTTCAATACAAAAGGAAAGAGAGGGAATCAAGTAAAAGTAGTAACATTGACTGCTAATACCAGCCCCGGAAAAACAATAATAAAAATCAAAGGACAGGTTAATCCTGTGAAGAAATAAGCTCTATATTTATATTTTTTAGTGCTGCATAAAGGAAACATCTTTTATGCGGCATTTTCTTTTTCTTCTTACTTACAATAGTCCTTTACAAAGTTCGTACATTTGTCGGCTTATAGCATTAGGTTTTATGGCTTAATCTTTGTGATATAAACATATAAGTTAAATTTAATATGATAAGTTATATAAAAGGACTCATTACATTCAAGACGCCTACATATGTAGTTGTGGAGGCGGCGGGTTTGGGTTATCATATTAACATTAGTTTGAACACTTATTCGAAAATTGAAAAACTGGAAACAGTAAAATTACTAACACACTTACAGGTTAGGGAAGACAGCCATACTTTGTACGGCTTTGCAGAGGAATCCGAACGGGATATTTTCATTAAGCTGATTTCAGTAAGCGGTATCGGAACAAATACGGCAAGGGTTTTACTTTCATCAATGCCTCCGGAAGAAGTAAGGGCTGCTATAATAAATGAAGACGTCATGGCATTTAAGAAAGTAAAAGGCGTGGGACCTAAAACAGCAAAAAGAATTATATTAGATTTAAAAGATAAAGTGTTGAAAGACAGCGGAGAAACGACATTAACAGTTAAGCCTGTAAACAATACTGTAAGAGATGAAGCGTTACAAGCATTGATATCTTTAGGTTTTAATAAAATTGCCGTTCAGAAAGTGTTGAACAAACTCTTGAAAGAACAACAAGGATTAACCACAGTTGAAGACCTAATAAAAGCCGCTTTGAAACAATTTTCATAGCCGAATAAAAATAACAAGATTATAAAACTTTTCCTTTAGGAAGAAAGAATCACAGATTTAAAGATGAATATGAATAGGATATTACTTTCCTTGATAATCACAGTATTGACACTTTCTATTATTTGGGCAAACAATGGTGTTGGGAATTCTTTGGATGATGATCCATTTATGCACATATTGGAATCCGTAGCTGCCGATACACTTCCTCCTATAGATGAGAGGGAAGGGGATTTTATTTCAGATCCTACAGATAATCCATTTGATTTGAATGACCCCGGTGTTATCCAGCAAGAAGTGGAATACGATGCAGAAACAGGTTTATATCTCGTCACTGAAAAAATAGGTGACGAATATTATAAAGCACCTACTTATATGACCTTTGAAGAATATCTGAAATATACAGAGGACAAACAACGCCAAGAATATTTTGATAGGCTTTCCAGAAACACTTCGGAAGGATTTGGCAATAGCGGCATACCAGACCCAATGGAGGAAATTGAGGTTAAGGAAAATATGTTGGATAAGCTTTTTGGAGGGAAAGGAATAAAAATAGATCCAAAAGGTAGTATAGACTTGACTTTGGGAGCGGATTATCAAAAAGTAGAAAATCCCATCATACCAGAAAGACAACGTAGGCAAGGAGGATTCGATTTCGATATGAATATCCAAATGAATGTTACCGGACAAATCGGTGACAAAATGAAATTGGGTACGAGCTATAATACCCAAGCCACTTTCGATTTTGAAAACCAAATGAAACTGGAGTACGCCGGAGGAGAAGATGATATCATCCAAAAACTTGAAGCAGGTAATGTAAGTTTTCCGCTACGTAGTTCACTGATTAAAGGAAGCCAAAGCCTTTTCGGAGTGAAAACAGAATTGCGTTTTGGTCGAATGACCCTATCAGCTGTTGCTTCGCAACAAAAATCAAAAAGAAACGAAATACAAATACAAGGAGGAAGCCAAGTACAGAATTTTGAAGTTTCCACTGATAACTATGACGAAAACAGACATTTCTTCATTTCCCATTTCAATAGAGGGACATTTGAGCAGGCATTAGAACAAATGCCACAGATTCGGAGTCTTTTCACAATAAACCGTATGGAAGTATGGGTAACGAATACCCGTAATCAAACGGAAAACGTAAGGGACATTGTAGCACTATCAGATTTGGGAGAAGGGAATAATGCGGAAATCGGAAATACCAACCCACTTTTCCAAGCCCCCATAATACCGGTAGATCCAGATATTACAGGTACGAAGGGCTTGCCAACCAATCAGGCAAACCCAATGTTCGATATCATCACATCTAATCCTCAGGCAAGGAATATAGACGGGGCAGTTTCCCAATTACAAAACGTATATCAATTACAACAAGCAAAAGATTTCGAAAAAGTAAGGGCTAGAATGCTTTCTACCAACGAATTTTCTTTCAATCCTGAATTGGGATTCCTTTCCCTGAATGTGGCATTACAGCCAGAAGACGTTCTGGGGGTGGCGATGGAATTCACATATAATGGAGAACTATATAAAATCGGTGAATTCACAAATGATGTACCCGTGGATCCGGATACACTGAATGTTCTTTATGTCAAAATGCTAAAAAGCACAACTCCAAGGGTAGATATACCTATGTGGGATCTAATGATGAAAAATGTTTATTCCATCGGAGCATTCCAAGTGAGCAGGGAAGATTTCGTACTGGATATATCCTATGAAGATCCGGGAGGAGGTGAGAAAAGGTTTCTTCCTGCGACAGCATTGGAGGGTAAACCATTACTTGAGGTATTTAATTTGGATAATCTGAATAACCAGAACGATCCCCAACCGGATGGACGCTTTGATTTTGTAGAGGGAGTTACCATCAATTCAAGAAATGGTAGGATCATGTTTCCCGTTCTGGAGCCTTTTGGTTCCAATCTGAAACAAAGTATTATCGATGCATCACCTGTAGTGACTCCTACTATTGAGGCAGAAGCCGCCCAATACACCTACCCACAATTATATGATTCAACGATTATTGCTGCCCGGGAGTACCCCGAGTTCAATAGGTTCACCATTTGGGGGACTTACCGCTCAAGCGTTTCTTCCGAAATCTCTTTGGGAGCATTCAACATTCCCAGGGGTTCTGTCGTAGTACGGGCAGGAGGGCAAGTTCTTCAGGAAGGTTCTGATTATACTATAGATTATAATATAGGGCGGGTCAAAATATTGAATGAATCATTTTTGAATTCAGGTGTACCTATTAACGTATCCTTTGAGGATAATACGCTCTTCGGCTTTCAAACCAAAACCCTTTTGGGACTTAGGGCAGATTATAAAATCAATGATAATTTCAATGTAGGGGCAACAGTAATGAAATTATACGAACGGCCATTCACCCAAAAAGTGAATATTGGAGATGACCCGATAAACAATAGCATCTACGGAGCAGATATACAATATACTACGGAAGCCCCTTGGGTTACAAAAATGGTTGATGCCTTGCCGTTGATACAAACTAAAGCTCCATCACAAATATCCTTTATGGCAGAAGGAGCATACTTGAATCCCGGTCATGCCAAGGCAATCTCACAAGAGGATCAAGGAGTGGTTTATGTCGATGACTTTGAAGGAAGTACAAGTAGTTTGGATTTGAGGACACCTGCCAATTCATGGACATTGGCATCTATTCCACAAGATGATCAATTCGGGAATAATCCGGAATTTCCAGAATCACAATTTATAGATACGACCCTTTCGGGTGTTAATAGAGCAAGACTGACTTGGTACCAAATAGATCGCTCGATAAATGCTACCGGTGTCAATGAAAATGCTTATACAAGTGCGGTAAGTATTCAAGAAATTTTTCCTAATACAACATTGGACAATCCAACCAACAATACGATACGGACATTGGATTTGACATATCACCCTGAACAAAAAGGACCTTATAATTTTGATGTGCCGGGAGGAACAGATTACTCTGCGGGTATGGGTTCAGACGGAGAATTGCTAGAACCCGAAACAAGGTGGGGAGGAATTCAACGGTCATTGAACACGAATAATTTTGAAGCGGCAAATGTAGAATTCATGGAATTTTGGGTTTTAAGCCCATTCCTGCCAGAACCTGATGGTTCGGTATCCTCTGTAAGCGATGGAGAATTGAATATTAATTTAGGTAATATTTCAGAGGATGTTTTACGGGATTCCAGATTGTTTTTTGAAAACGGTTTACCTGCCGCCGATGATGATGAAACCCGAACAGATTCCACAAGCTGGTCTAGGATTCCTAGGGTAAGTGCGATAACCCGTTCCTTTGATAATGATGAAGCAGTACGGAATGCTCAGGATGTGGGACTGGATGGCATGAATGACGAAGGGGAATTGGCTATTTATGCTGATTATGTAAACACAATACAAAATGCATCGGGAATTCCTAATACCATTAAGGAGCAAATCTTGGCAGATGTAGCCAACGATAATTTCGTATATTACAATGATGATCGCTATGGCGAAAATGATGATGTTTTCGATCGGTATTTTCATTACAACAATCCTCAAGGGAACTCCGCCCAATCGGTAAGCCAAGTCAATTCCGCAACAAATATCCCCGATTCCGAGGACATTAATAAGGATAATACACTAAATGAAACAGAATCATATTATCAATACAAGATTCCTGTAAAAAGGGCAAATGATGCAGGGGAAATGGAATTGAATGATTTTGTCATAGAATCTGCAACATCAGCTACCAATGGAAGAATATGGTATAGGATAAAAGTTCCTATAGACCAATATACTTCTAGGGTTGGAGGTATTCAGGATTTTAGGTCGATTCGTTTTATCAGAATGTTCATGACTGATTTTTCTACTTCGGTAACCATGCGTTTTGCAAGATTTGAATTAGTAAGAAACCAATGGAGAAGATATAGGCGTTCAATGGCAGAATCTGGTATAGGAACAGAAGTTGATGAAAATGATGAAACTATTTTTGATGTTAATGAAGTGAATTTAGAAGAAAACAGTGCGAAACAACCCTTTAATTATGTTTTGCCTCCGGGAGTAGAGCGAGAACAACAAGTGGGATCTGCTTACGCCAATTCACTACAGAACGAACAATCACTAGCCATTAATATTTGTAATTTAAAGGATAGTGATTCAAGGGGTATCTTTAAGAATCTGAACTTGGATTTGCGTTTGTTCAAAGAACTGAAAATGTTCATCCATGCAGAAAATGTTGCGGGAGAAGAACCTAACGACCCGGGGGAGTTAGCAATGTTTGTTCGTTTGGGGTCTGATTTCGAGAAAAATTACTACGAATATGAGATTCCATTGACAATGAGTACCGAGAATAGTTCGGATCCGGAAAGTGATGAATATAAAGAAGAAGTTTGGCTAGAAGCGAATAGGTTATCATTAAAATTGGAATTATTACAACAGGCAAAAACGGAAAGGAACGGAACAAATTCTCCTTTGAATTTCCTTTATACCATAGAAGACCCTGATAATCCCTTGAACAGTATAGGTGTGAAAGGTAATCCTAACTTGGGATTGGTAAAAAGCATCATGATTGGTGTTAAGAATACAAAGGACGACGGCTTGTCAAGATGTGCGGAAATTTGGGTCAATGAACTGAGAATGAGTGGCTTCGATGAAAGAGGCGGATGGGGGGCATTAGCTCGATTGGATGTCCAATTGGCAGATTTTGGAAATGTAAATGTTTCTACCAACTACACAAGTATTGGTTTCGGAGGCTTGGAGCAGAAATTAGAACAAAGAAGCAGGGAAGAGCAGATACAATATGATGTAGCGGGTAATGTCGAGCTAGGTAAGTTTTTTCCTGAAAAGGCAGGAATCAAAATTCCCGTTTATGCCCAGTATTCTAATACAACAAAGAATCCCCAATACGATCCATATGATTTGGATATAGAATTAAAGGATAAACTGGATGCAGCCGAAGACAAGGAAACAAGGCAAGAGATTAAGAAAGCGGCACAAGATGTTACCAAAATAAAGAGTGTAAACATTACCAATGTAAGGAAGGAAAGAACCAATACCAAGAAAAAACCAATGCCTTGGGATGTCGAAAACCTTAGTTTGACATATGCTTATTCCAATACGGAAAGGAGAACACCCTTGATAGAAAATGATCAACTAAAGGATCATCAAGCAATACTTGATTATAACTATTCTAGGAAAGTAACTTATTTCACACCTTTCAAAAAGGTGATTAAAAAACCTAAAGTGGCAAAATACTTTAAGTTCTTTACCGACTTTAATTTTAATCCATACCCGAATTCATTTGCATTCAGTACCAGAATGCAACGACAGATTCAATCCACGACATACAGGTTTTCCGATCCGAGCCAGAGTACCTGGTATAATAGGAAATTCAATTGGGATAGGTCATATGATACGAAATGGGATTTGGCAAAATCATTGAAAGTTACCTACAATGCTGTAACTAATGCTGTTATTGACGAATTAGATGATGAGTTTATTGGAACCAAAGAAGCAAGGGAAGAGATCAAAAGTAATATTAAGGATTGGGGAAGAAACAAGAATTTCCAACAAGGACTGAATGTCACTTATGATTTGCCTTTCAAACATATTCCATTCCTAGATTTTATCAAGGTAAAAGCACAATACAATGCCAATTTTTCATGGCAGGCTGCTGCTCTGAACGGCTTTGATGTCGATAATGTAAGTTTAGGAAACATCATCCAAAACGGACAAACCCGACAGATTAATGGAGATTTGAATTTTGAAACCCTTTATAATAAGTCCAAGTACCTGAAAAAGATCAATACAAAAAATAAGAAGCCAAATAAGACTGGAAGAACCGGTAATAGGGCGAAGGACTTATTAGATAAGAAGAAAGATGCAGATAAAAAAGATGATCTTGCCGGAGACAAAGATGGAAAAGGAGATAAGAAAGGCAAAAAAGATAAGAAGAAAAAAGAGGACAAAGAACCTACTGCAGTAACCAAAGCGCTACTTCGTCCTTTGATGATGGTACGTAAAGGGAGGTTTACATACTCTGAAAAATTATCCAGTATCGTTCCCGGCTTTATGCCCAATCAAAGAATGCTCGGCATGAATCAGGATTTTACTGCCCCGGGTTGGGACTATGTATTTGGTCTGAAACAAGCCGACCAAGCTTGGTTGGAGAAAAACCAAACATGGATTTCTGAAAGTGTCTATATGAACCAACAAGTCCTGAATACTTATACCCAGGACATCTCTGCTAAACTTACAGTAGAACCATTCAATGATTTCATCATAGATATAGAAGCTGATAGGAAAATTTCTGAAAATAGCTCCGCATATTACAAAAAGACACATCCCGACAGTGCTTACCAATATTTAGCACCAAGGGATATGGGCTCATTCCAAATGTCATTTTTCACAATGGGAACTTTATTCAATAAGGATCCTTTTGCAATATTCCAACAATTTGAGACCAATAGGGAAATCATTTCCTCTAAATTGAATGATGCTTATGGAAACGGGAATACAGCTTTGCATGAGGATGATCAGGAATTTGGTAATTATTATCAAGGTTTCGGAAGATACCAATTAGATGTATTGGTTCCCGCATTCTTGGCAGCATATACTGGACAAGATGCAAATAGTGTAGCTGTAGATTTATTAAGAAAGGATCCGTCCAAAAATAATAGGCCTGGAATATTCAGGAAGATTCCATTGCCGAATTGGAGACTTACATATAAAGGGCTTCATAAAATCCCGGCACTTAAGAAAATATTTTCAAGCGTGACGATCCAGCATGGTTAT
This sequence comes from Saprospiraceae bacterium, assembly GCA_020631375.1. Classification (GTDB taxonomy): domain Bacteria; phylum Bacteroidota; class Bacteroidia; order Chitinophagales; family Saprospiraceae; genus JAHDCE01. The sequence continues at coordinate 9,473 of JAHDHJ010000033.1, forward strand.
AAATCCAGATTGAACATCAATAGTTTCAATACCGATCAAGATTATGATGGTGTAGATGCAAGAAACGATAATACGGGTAATTACTACTCCGAATACGAAGTGCCGGGCTTAGTTATTTCAGAGCAGCTATCTCCACTCATCGGAATAGATATGAGGTTCAAGAATGACCTGACAGCAAGATTGGACTGGAAAAAATCTAGGAATTTGGCAATGAGCTTCACAGATTACCAATTGAGTGAAACCCGTTCGGATGAATTCATTATTGGTTTGGGATATAGACTGAAAAATGTTTATATCAAATTCCTCGATTTCGGTGATTTCAATGGTAAGAAACTGAAGAAAAAGAAGAACAAGGGCAAGGATGACGATAATAAGGATGCTAAGAGCAAAGACAAAAAGGGAAGTGATGTAAACTTCAAATTTGATTTCTCTTGGAGGGATGATATCACTGTGAACCATTTATTGGATCAAGGGGTCAGCGTACCGACTAGGGGTATGAAATCAATAAGGATTTCACCCTCTATTGACTACGCAATTAATAAACAATTGAGTTTGCGATTATTCTACGATTATAGTAGAACTATCCCCGCGACCTCCGCATCTTTCCCAATTACCAACACTTCTGCCGGATTACAAATTCGTTTCTCATTGAACTAATTTGATTGATTTGCAGAATTGAGAAAGCAGTGTTGCCTTTTTAGGGCGATACTGCTTTTTTTATAGTAGTCAGCTTGGAATTCTTATATTTACAGTTGAAATGTCTTAAAATATATGATATTATTTGTTTCTAATTTTTAAATCAATTAATTTTAATTAAAACAAATATGTATTTATTTGGCTTGACTTAATTTTATTTGTAAAATTTTCTAACATTATATAATTAAATAGTTTCAAATAAGCAAAACAAAGATGTTTTATCTGAATTCTAATTTTTACATATTGTTATTTTTGTAAATTGTTTTGTAACTTGTTCTTTTTGAGAGCTTAAGGTTTTCGAATTCATAAATGAGAAGTTTTTAAGAATGGATGGACGGATTACGGGAGACAATAGGATCATTTATTTCTCCACTTCCGGGCCTCCTTTACTAACAACTCACTAAGAGTTATTAACAGCTGTTGATAACTGTCAGGAAAAACCAAATTAACCAGATAGTATAGTTTTGTCTTAACTTTGCATTGAGCAATTACAGAACAAAACCATATTTTGATAATCATAGGGTAATATTCCTTGATTTTACTGAAAGTGAGAAACTCAGTAAAGTTTAAAATGTCTTGATTAAGAATCCGATTTCTGAAAAATACATGAATAATGGAATCATTACTCGGATAATATCCTTATCTTAAGATTACATACTAATTGAGAAACTGCGGGCTCGCCTCCGAATAAATATTCGGGAGGGAACAGTACATCTTTTTAAAAAAAGAAAAATGGCGGAAGACCCAATAAAAAGTATTGCAAGGACTAGGAATTTGAAAAGGTCAAACAATGAGCTTTCAGATTTTGTGTTCGGCAAATTACCCCCCCAAGCTATTCCTTTGGAAGAAGCTGTCCTTGGAGCATTGATGCTCGACAAGGATGCCTTACCCGTTGTAATAGATGTTCTTCAAAGCGAAAGCTTTTATTCAGACGCACATAAGGCGATTTATAAGGCGATGCTCAACTTATTTGAGCGTTCTCAGCCCGTGGATATGCTTACGGTAACAGAAGAATTGAAGAAAGCAGGTGATTTGGAAAAAATAGGGGGAGCCTATTATCTGGTAGAATTGACCAACAGGGTCGCTTCTGCTGCGAATATAGAATACCATGCCCGAATCATTGCCCAAAAGCACATCCAAAGAGAATTGATAAGGGTTTCCACGAAAACCATCAAGGACGCATTCGAAGAAACGACCGACGTTTTCCAATTATTGGATGAAGCTGAGCAAGGTCTTTTTTCCATTACCCAACAGAATCTAAGTCGGGGCTATGAGGGAATGAGTTCTCTTCTGAGTCAATTCCAAAAGAAAATGGAGGAGTTGACCACTAGGGAAGATGGATTGACTGGAGTTCCCACTGGATTTACAGATTTGGATAGGCTGACTTCTGGTTGGCAAGGGTCGGATTTGATTATCGTAGCAGCTCGACCCGGTATGGGTAAGACGAGTTTTACATTGGCATTAGCCAAAAATGCAGCTATGGATTTTCAAAAACCGGTAGCACTTTTTTCGCTGGAGATGTCCAATGTCCAATTAGTACAAAGGCTGATTTCCCTTGAAGCGGAAATACCCGGCACCAAGATGCGAAACGGTAATCTGGAAGATTATGAATGGCAACAACTTCACTCCGCCATAGAAAAAATGAGTGAAGTGCCTATTTTTATAGATGATACTCCGGGTATCAATATCTTTGAATTACGGGCAAAGTGCAGAAGATTGAAAATGCAGCACGACATTCAGATGATCGTGATAGATTACCTCCAATTAATGACAGGGAAATCTGATAAGGGCGGAAATAGAGAACAAGAAATATCAGGAATTTCAAGAGCCTTGAAAGGTCTGGCTAAGGAATTGAATGTTCCCGTTATTGCCCTGTCCCAGTTGAGTCGTGCAGTCGAATCCCGTGGAGGAAGCAAGCGTCCGATGTTATCGGATTTGAGGGAGTCGGGAGCGATAGAACAAGATGCGGATATTGTATCCTTTATATACCGTCCGGAATATTATGGTATTCTGGAAGACGAAGAGGGGACATCCTTGAAAGGAACCGCAGAAATCATTGTAGCGAAACACAGGAATGGAGCATTGGAAACAGTGAAACTTAAATGGATTGATACCTTTGCGAAATTTGACAATATGGACGATTCGGATTTTGATTTCTTCGGAGGAGCCGGAGATGACGCCGCACCTAAGAAAATACAAACGGGAGTAATTACCCGTTCGTCAAGAATGAACGATGATTTGGAAGATATTCCTTTTTAGAAAAGAGCAACATAACTCCACCGAATTCAATTAGAGCAAAGAAACTGTTTGAATTTAATATTACTTTTGTACCCGATAATGAAATTTCATTATCGGGTATTTTGAAAATAATCAGAATGAAAAAGGCCATCTTCATTTTTATAACAATCATGTTGGTTTCGTGCACGACGACTTCCGAAAGGGACAGTGAGAATGACGCTTCAGGGAATTCTACAGAAATTCAACAGGAGATATTAGATGAAGAATTAAATGCAGTGCAACTAAGGTATTATGATACAATAATGGTGCATGGAACGGAAATGATGATTATTCCTATTGGAGCAAATGAAAAAAATAATAAAAGGAGTAGCAGGTCCAAATTTAATTTATCAAATGATAATTTCAAATTCGGGGGCGATGGATATTGGGAAAAAGATTATCGTTTTACATTCTTTAATCTGATTTTTTATGATTTGGAAAAAGATTCCAGTTATCTGTTCTTTGAAAATGAAAGAGCACTGATTCACCAAGTCATACCGAATATTAATAAAGAGGGAGAAGACGCTTCCCGATTCATTTTTTATAGAATCCAAAATAGGGATTATAACCTGGATGGAAAAATTAGTTCTAAGGACGGAGAATATTTATTCATAAGTGATAAAAAAGGAAAAAACCTTATCCAATTGACACCCAATAACACGAAACTAAGAAGCTGGACAATTATTAAGAAATCAAATATTATCCTAGCGGAAGTCCTCGTGGATATAAATGATGATAAGAAATTTATTGAAAAGGATGATGAGGTTCGCTTATTGAAAATTGATTTGGAAAAATTAAAAAAAGGAAAACCTTTATTGGATGATTCTTTAGAAAAACAACTGAAAGAACAATTCATTGATTTGTATTCGAAGGAAGATAATTAATAAATTATTTTCAGCAGACTACCTTTTTTGGCAAAAAACCGTCTTTGATATGTTCAAAGGATATAGGATTCAATTTTTGGACATCACACTTTTAAAAAAGAAAATTAATGATTAAATATTTAAGCATATTCTTATTAGGATTGACAAGTTTTGCAACGAGTTGTGGAGAAGGGAAACAAAAGGAAGAGACTAAAGTCGAAGACGGAAGGATACTAATAGAAATACCCAATATGATGGGTGATTCGGTTTATTCATTTGTGGAAAAACAAGTTGCTTTTGGACCTCGGGTTCCCGGTTCCAAAGCACATGCCGAGTGTGCAAAATGGTTGGAATCCAAGTTCAATTCCTACGGTGCGAAAGTCACTATGCAAAAATTCAAGGCGGATTTTCATTTTGGAGCATCGGCAGAAGCTGTGAATATCATAGCTTCCATTAATCCGGAAAAATCAAAAAGGGTTATGCTTTCCGCACATTGGGATAGCAGATATGTTGCGGATAAGGATAAAGAAAGAAAAGACGAAGCGATATTAGGGGCGGACGACGGTGCAAGTGGTGTGGCAGTCCTCTTGGAAATCGCCAGATTGATCCAACAATATCCCTTGGATTTGGGAGTTGATTTTGTTTTATTTGATGCAGAAGATCAGGGTGATGAGGAAATTCTGGAAAGCTGGTGTTTGGGTTCCCAATATTGGGCGAATAATTTCCACATCCATAATTACAGGGCGAAATATGGAATATTGCTTGACATGGTTGGCTCGAAAGGGGCTCGTTTTGTAAAGGAGAATACCTCAATGGCCTATGCCCCAAGTACGATGAATAAGGTTTGGGAGGTTGCCAATGAATTGGGCTATAAAAATTATTTTATAGACGAAGAATCGGAAGGTGTTATAGACGATCATTATTTCATCAATACGATATTGAGTGGTTCTATTCCGACTATTGATATTATCAATAGGCCAAAAAACAGTCGCTTCGGAAAATATTGGCATACACACGGAGACAATATGGAAGTGATAGACAAACGTTCATTAATGGCAGTAGGCAATGTAGTCACGACTGTTTTGTACAATGAATCAGTTGGTGCGTTTTAAAATTCAAATATCTGCGATAAACAAAAAAGATCATGTATAAATATCTAACCATTACCATTTTCCTTGTTTCTACTTTTATTTTTTCAAGTTGTGAAACAAAGAATCCAAGCAACAATAAGGGAGGTATAACGATAGAACCCGAAATTAAGATACCTAGCATCAATAAGGATTCCGTTTATGCAATGGTGAAAGCACAAGTTGATTTTGGTTCGAGAATGCCTGGCACAGAGCCGCATAAGAAATGTAGCGAATGGCTAAAGGACAAATTGGAAAATTATGGCACGAAAGTAACCATGCAAAGATTCAAAGCCGATTTCTATTTTGGCAAGTCAGCAGAAGCCGTGAATATTATCGGAGCTATTAATCCGGAGAAAAAAAGAAGGGTTTTATTATGTGCCCATTGGGACAGCCGTTTCCAGGCGGATCAAGATACGGAAAGGAAAAACGAAGCCATATTGGGAGCAGATGATGGAGCAAGTGGAGTTGGAGTCCTTTTGGAAATAGCAAGGCTTATCCAAGAAAATCCGATAGATATAGGAGTGGATATTATTTTCTTCGATGCCGAAGATCAAGGAAATGATAGTGATGGTACGGATGATACCACATTGACATGGTGTTTGGGATCCCAATATTGGGCTAATAATAAACATGTGGGAGGCTATAAGGCAGAATACGGAATATTGTTGGATATGGTCGGTTCCAAAGGAGCAAGATTTGGAAGGGAGGCATATTCTATGCAAAATGCACCGGATGTAATGAATAAGGTCTGGAAGACTGCCAAAGACTTAGGCTATGGCAATTATTTTGTAGATGACAATGTTGGAGGAATTACAGACGATCATGTTTTCGTAACCCGTGGGGGAGTAAGGACGATTGATATTATCAATAGGCCGGAAGGCGGAGGCTTCGGAAAATATTGGCATACCCATGATGATGATATGGGAGTGATTAGTAAAAAATCATTAGCAGCCGTCGGAAATGTGGTTTTGAATGTTTTGTACAATGAGTAATTCAAAATTGAAGTGCGAAGAACACACACAAAATATCCAAGGGCAATGCCTTGTTTTTTTCGTTTTGCATTAAGGCAAAATGAAAAAAGCCAATAAAAAAGACCGGAAACATACTTGTTCGCAAAAGTAAATTCCTGATTTACTTCCACTCCAAAGTACTCACCAATTGAGCAGCATCCTCTTTAAGGAATTCAATGATAGGTCTCAATGAATCCGGCTCTGCCCGAGAATGAATATAAACAGACCCTCTAAGGAAATGCTTCGTGCTATCCGTCAGGAAAAATTGGAAAGGCGAAGCCGCCGGACCATCAATTTCAAAAATCATCCCCGAAACACCATTCTCCCTTTTTACAGGGTATTGATCGATATAATCAGCTTTCACGATATGTTCATCCGCTAGTTTGAAAGCATCAGCCATCATTTTTTCGAAAGTATCTTCTTTATTGGCACCCAATTCCACATAACTACAATGTATCCGCCCATTCAAATCCGGAACGACAATATCAAACCAACAAGGATGCTTTGTTTTATCATCAAAAAATTTCTCATCTTGCTCAATTTTGGCATAACTAGGATAATCAAAGGTAAAATCACAATAACTTTCAGTAAAAGGTATATAGGATTTCTTAGGCAAGACAACTTTAGGGTAACAACGGGGTTTCGGACTATAAAAAACCTCCCCATCATTACAACTAAACAATATCCCAAGACCTAATATAGCAATGAACCAATACACTTTCATAATCAATTAATTTTCAAAACGATTTTCCCGAACTGCAATCCTGCGTCCATTCTTTCCAATGCCTCATTTCCATCTTCCAAAGAATAAACGCTATCCACTACGGGTACTATTTTATGGGCAGCCACAAAATCCACCATTTTATTGAATTCCGAATCAGAACCCATTGTAGAACCGAAAATAGAAATCTGTTTCCAGAAAATAAGTTGCGGATTCAGTTTTGAAATATTTCCCCTCGTTCCACCATAAAAACAAATCCTAGCCCCCGGATTCGCTAATTTTACCAAATTGGCAAACCCATCTCCTCCAGCACTATCGATAATCACATCAAAACCACCTGTTTTTTTTCCGAATGCTTTCCAGTCCGCTTCCTTGTAATTCAATCCGCCCGCAGCACCCATCTCCACGGCTTTTTCGATTTTGGAATCCTTGCCCGAAGTAACCCAAACCTCGCAACCCGCAGCTACCGCAAATTGAAAAGCAAACAAAGCCACTCCGCCCCCTACTCCTGAAATCAAAACCCGATCACCTTTTTTTGCATTGCATTTTGTAAACAATGCTCGGAACGCAGTCATTCCGCCTAGAGGCAATGCAGCCGCTTCTTCCATACTCAAATGAGGCGGCTTATCCCGAATTTTATCTTTACCAACCATTACCTTTTCGGCAAAGGTGCCATTAGTAGGCAAACCTAAAATATGATAATCGCTGGCTTGGAAATTCTCATTTTCTCCCCAGTTATGATTCGGATTGATAATCACTTCCTTCCCATCATATATTCCGGCACCATCCGAACCCAAAATGACAGGAACCTGTATTCCCGGATACATCCCCTTAGTAATCCATACATCACGATGGTTCAAAGCAGCTGCTTTAATATCAACCAATATCCCATCCCCAACTGTAGGAATTTCCACCTCCGCATAATCCAAGGCTATCCCTATTTCATTCAGTACAAGAGCTTTCATTTATAAAAATTCAGATTTAAGAGAAAAATATGTCGTAGATAATTAGTTTTATTACAAAACTAATTAGATGTAGCTCACTAAAGGTAGAAATTAGAGAAGAAATTGCTAAATTTGTGCGATTTTATATTTCAATTGAAATAAATCGTATATGATCTTATTTCTGAAAGATATAATAAAATATTTATTCACCAATCAGGAAATCATTCTCAATGGATCCGCTTAAACAGAAATTCCAAGAAAAGGCATTGGAAGTATATGCCGAAGTCAAAAATTTAAGGAAACAACATGCAGACGTGAAAGTCGGGGAAGTTACCCTTGGCCAGATGATGGGCGGTATGCGTGGCGTGAAAAGTATGTTGTACGAAACATCCCAACTTGATCCTCAGGATGGAATACGTTTCAGAGGCTACTCCATCCCCGAATTGCGTAAATTATTACCTACCGCTCCGGGAGACAAGGAGCCATTACCGGAAGGTTTGTTTTGGTTGATGCTTGTAGGAGAGATTCCCACAGCAGATGAAGTGAATTGGTTGTCTGAGCAATGGAAACGAAGGAGTGTCGTACCAGACCATACATTCAAGGTATTGGAAGCTCTTCCTGTGGATACCCACCCAATGACCCAATTTACAATTGCCATTTCTTCCATGCAGACAGAAAGTGTTTTTGCGAGGAGATATGCTGAGGGAATGAATAAAAGCGAATACTGGGATGCGACTTATGAGGATACAATGAATCTAATTGCAAAATTACCTCGTATCGCATCTTATATTTATCGTCGTTCTTATCATGACGGGGACATCATCAATCCGGATATTTCTTTGGATTGGGGAGGGAATTTCGCACATATGTTGGGAATAAGTAAGCCCGGTTTCAAAAGCCTATTGCGTTTATACCTAACAATACATGCAGATCACGAAGGAGGAAATGCTTCCGCACATACGACGCAGTTAGTCGGTTCGACATTGAGTGATGTTTATTTGTCCTTATCAGCGGGAATGGATGCATTGGCAGGACCATTACATGGTTTGGCTAACCAAGAAGTCATCAAATGGGTCTTCAGAATGATAGATACATTAGGAACACGCCAACCAACGAAAGAACAAATCGCAGATTATGTCAAGACAACATTGGCAGCAGGTAAAGTAATTCCAGGTTACGGTCATGCAGTACTACGTGAACCAGATCCTCGTTTTACAGCACAAAAAAGATTTGCGGAAGAATATATCCAAGATTCCGATATCATTTCAGTGATTTGGAAAGCATTCGAAGTCGTTCCACCAATCTTGAAAAGCTTGGGGAAAGTAAAAAATCCTTGGCCGAATGTAGATGCACATTCAGGAGCATTATTAGTTCATTATGGAATGACAGAATACAGTTTCTATACTGTACTGTTCGGAGTGAGTAGAGCGATGGGTGTTTTGGCATCGGCATGTTGGGCTAGAGCCTTGGGCTTACCATTGGAGCGTCCGAAGTCTGTAACATCAACATGGGTAAAAGAATTTTTGGCTTCACAAGAAGCTAAGGTATAATAAGGTTGAAGTTTTCATAAAAATGGTGGGAGTTCTACTCCCACCATTTTTTTTATTGATAATTAATATGGTGTTTAAGAGCTAATTGAAACAAGCCCTAAAATTTATCGTATTAGAGCATATGAACTTGAATAAACACAATAAAGATAGAATATTAAGGTAATGGAAAAGAAGAATAATCACGAGCTTAAAGCCACCTACAACGAGAAAGGGGAAACAATAAGCCCAATATTGGCGGAAGGCGTAAAGAATTATCTAATAGATATAGATGGTACGATTTGCGACGATGTTCCGAATGAAGAACCGGAAAGGATGGTGACAGTCCTACCTTATCCGGATGCGTTCAAGATACTGAACAAATGGTATGAGGAAGGTCATATCATTACATTTTTTACCTCAAGGACGGAAGAAACCCGTGATATCACAACGGAATGGTTGGATAGGCATGGTTTCAAATATCATGGACTATTAATGGATAAACCCCGTGGAGGAAATTATCATTGGATAGACAACCATATCGTAAAAGCGACCCGTTTCAAAGGGAAATTTACGGATTTGGTAGTAGAATCAAAGGCAATCGAAGTGTTTAAGAAATAAATTAAAACAGCTTCTTATACGCAATTGAATAATGTATTTCGTATTGGATATGTTAACTCATTCAGATTAGGACGAGGCACAAAACGGGGGAGATAGATGCCTTAGCATCCGCATTTGCTTATGCCTAAAGGCATGAAAGCGTAAGCCATAGTATTGGTAACGAAGTAATCATCTGAATGAGTCCATTTATATGCGAAAGGTATTATTCAATTGCGTATTAAAAAAAGAGGGCTTGGTTAAGATCTTAACCAAGCCCCCTTTTGTTTATAATCCTATTATCTTTGTAGTAATATTTAAAATGGGATTCCCCTTTATTCTATGTCAACCATATATTTTAAAGACAGCATTAATTTTATTTCCAAACTCAGCCTTCGCAGAATTTGGAATGCGATAAAGGTGATTGCTTCATTCTACATAACCAAATGGACCAAGAAGCCGGTACAATGGGGTCTGCCATTTACCGTTTCCATAGAACCTACCACTGCCTGTAATTTAAGATGTCCAGAATGCCCGAGTGGACTTAGGGCATTTACCAGACCCACGGGTAACCTGAAAGAGGATTTCTTCAAATCCATGATGGATGAAATGGGAAAGGAACTGATGTACCTGATTTTCTATTTCCAAGGAGAACCGTATATCAATCCGAAGTTTTTGGATATGGTAAAATATGCCAATGACAAAGGAATCTACACGATCACATCTACGAACGGACATTTCCTTAATGATGATAATGCGAAAAAAACCATAGAGTCCGGATTGGCAAGGATGATTATTTCCGTAGATGGAACGACCCAAGAAGTTTATGAAAATTATAGGAAAGCAGGTAAACTTGAAAATGTTTTGGCAGGAGCCAGGAATATGGTGAAATGGAAAAAGAAAATGAATTCCAAAACCCCTCATTTGATTTTTCAATTTTTGGTAGTAAAACCCAATGAACACCAAATTCCTGAAATATATAAATTGGCAGAAGAAATAGGAGTAGATGAAGTCAAGCTCAAAACTGCCCAAGTTTATGATTATGAAAATGGAAATGATTTGATTCCCACAATTGAACAATACTCCAGGTACGCCAAAATGGACAATGGAAAATATACAGTCAAAAACGAACTACTGAATCATTGTTGGAAATTATGGCATTCTTGCGTAATTACTTGGGATGGGGTAGTAGTGCCTTGTTGTTTTGATAAGGATGCGGATCATAAACTAGGCGATCTGAAAAAAGAGACATTCAAGGAATTGTGGCATGGGGAAGAATATGATAAATTCAGAAGAAGTTTACTTAAGGGAAGGGATCAAATAGATATTTGCAAAAATTGCACGGAAGGCTGTAAGGTTTGGGCATAGAAATATCTGATACATTATAAAACATTTTAATCTGAAACTCTTTTAATACAAATCAAAATGCTAATACAAAGATTCAAATCAAAAATCCATCGGGCTACGGTAACCCAAGCCGACTTGAATTATGTCGGGAGTATTACCATTGATGAAAATTTAATGGATGCCGCAGGTTTGCAAGAGGGAGAACGTGTACAAATTGTAAATAATAATAATGGTGCGAGACTGGAAACTTATGTTATCGTAGGAGAAAGAGGGTCGGGAGTGATTTGCCTCAATGGTGCTGCCGCGCGAAAAGTGGCAGTCGGAGATATAGTGATTATTATTTCTTATGGTTACATGACTCCGGAAGAAGCAAAGGTTTTCGAACCTAAAGTTGTTTTCCCAATAGCAGGTAATTTATTACCGAAGTAGCGAGCAACCATAAAATAGAATTATCATCTTTTAAAAAGAAAAATCTGGTTTTAAAGAATGACGAACAAATAAATACCTAATCTTGACTTGTCTTTTTTGCAATTAACAGCGTTAAAAAGCCTCGCCGATGCCCTGCATCGACTGCGTTTTTCGCCTTGTTATTCACAAAAAATCCTATGCCAATTTTTGTCCATTTATTTATGGGTCATTCCTTAATATTTTTATAATCAGATTTTTCTTTTTTATTAAAAAATATTCCATTGAATCAATACGTCAAAATCATATTCCGATTTCTTTTTTTTCTAGGAATCGGTGTTGCCATATTATATTGGCTATATACAAGCCAGGAAAATGCCTATCAGATTTATTGTGCTGAAAATCATATTGCTCCAGAAGATTGCAGTTTGTTAGGGAAATTGTATGAAGATTTCAGTAGCGTAAAATATAGCTGGGTTTTTCTAGTACTTATATTTTATATGATGAGTAATGTAAGCCGGATATTAAGATGGATGATGATGTTGAAGTCTATAGGGCATCCCACAAAATTCAAGACGGCTTTTATTGCTACAATGACAGGATATTTTATCAATTCATTAATTCCCCGTGCAGGAGAATTGGCTAGGCCCGGTTACGTAAGTTTTGTAGATAAGACACCGATAGAAAAAATAATAGGAACAATAGCAATAGAACGGGCGATAGATGTTTTGTTTTTAATTTCAGTTATGGGTTTGGGCTTTTTTTTAGAGTTCGATATGCTCTATGATTTCGTAGTGGAAAATATGGGTGATCCCAAAGAAGGGCTTTTAGGAAGTCCATTAATTTTGGGGCTAGGAGTGGTCGGTTTAATAGTGGTAATATTTGGCTTTGTTTATAGAGGGAAATTAAGACAAAATAAAATATTCAATTTTGTAGAAAATAAATTAAAAGGAGTTTGGGAAGGTGTAATGTCAGTAAGACATGTAGAGAAGCCTTGGTTATTTATTTTGCATTCCCTGAATATTTGGTTCATGTATTATTTGATGACTTATGTCGGTTTTTTTGCATTTTCGGCAACGGAACATTTGAGTGCGGAAACGGGAATAATCGTATTTATTTTCGGAACATTAGGGATCGTTATCCCCTCTCCCGGAGGTTTGGGTGCATATCAATATTTAGTGACAACTTGCCTGGATCAATTTTATGGACTTGAATATTCCGATGCTTTTTCATTTTCCAATATTGCCTTTTGGCCCATTTATTTTTTGAATATAATATTAGGACTTATTTTGTTGCCTTTCGCAATGAGTTATTTTTCTAAAAAGGATGATGGTAAAACAGAAGAAAAAATTAATTAAGTTTTCTTGAAAGCGATAGATAAGATAAAATCAAAAATTCTTTCCCGAACCCAAGCAAAAGCAAAAGCAAAAAAATGGAAAGAAAAAAACAAAACCATTGTTTTTACCAATGGTTGTTTTGATATTTTGCATTATGGACATATCCATTATTTATCCCAGGCAAAAGATTTAGGCGATCATTTGGTTATCGGGTTAAATTCAGAAAATTCTGTAAAAAGATTAAAAGGAAATAATAGACCAATAAATGATGATAATACAAGGGCTTATTTATTAGCTGCATTGGAAATTGTAGATGCCATTATATTTTTTGAAGAAGATACTCCTTTGGAATTAATTAATTTAATCCAGCCAAATGTTTTAGTGAAAGGTGGAGATTATAAAGCAGAAGAAATCGTAGGCTATAAAGAAATGAAAAAAACAGGAGGGAAAATAAAGATATTATCTTTTGTCAAAGGATATTCTACTACCAATATTGAAAATAAAATAAAAAATGGAATTTGATTTTTATTTTCAAAGCCGACAGCTTCTAAAACAGAAAAATAAATAATTCGTATGGATTTCGCTTCGCTCATCAAAGGTTTTATCGCCTACATGAAATTAGAACGATCCTTTTCGGTCCATTCGGTCAAAGGATATTCTAGTGATGTGCGAAAATTTGTATCATTCATAGAAATGAAAGAGTGGGATATTACTGCCAAAGATGTTAGCCTAGACCATATCCGTGATTTTGTTTTTTATCTCAATGATATAGGTTTGGGAGCAGCCACCCAATCAAGGATTATTTCAGGAATAAAAAGTTTTTATAAATATTTATTAATTGAGGAAATAATAGATAATGATCCGACGGAACTCATAGAATCCCCTCGCTTGGCTCGTAAAATTCCTGATGTACTGAATGTCGAGGAAGTGGATGCTTTCCTTGCGGGATTTGATATGAGTACGCCTCATGGACGACGTAATCGTGCAATGTTCGAAGTCATGTATGCTTGTGGTTTAAGAGTGAGTGAATTAATAGGATTAAAAATATCCGATTTGTTTTTTGATGTCGGATTTATCAGGGTCATTGGTAAGAATGACAAGCAACGCTTAATTCCGATAGGAGAGGAAGCCATCAAGCAAATCAATTTCTATTTGGATGAAAGGGCTTTGTTGAAAAATATAAAAAAAGGGGAAGAGGATATTATTTTTTTAAATAAGAGAGGAAGCCGATTATCTCGGATAATGGTTTTTTATATTGTAAAAGAAATCGCCTTGCAAGTGGGGATTACAAAAACGGTTTCTCCCCATACTTTCCGCCATTCTTTTGCTACACATTTGGTCGAAGGTGGTGCGGATTTGAAAGCAGTCCAGGATATGTTGGGGCATGAATCCATTACCACTACCGAAATTTATACACACTTGGATAAGGAATATTTAAAAGATGTTATCATGACTTACCATCCAAGAACGGATTTTAAAAACAATGGTTTATCTTCGTAAAAAATTATCAGGAAATGGAAATGAGAACAATAGATCCGAAGACAGTTGCAACAAGGGATTTGCATCAATTCTTGTTGGGTTCGGTCGCTCCGAGACCCATAGCGTTTGCCAGTACCATAGACGAGGATGGCAACATGAATATCGCACCATATAGTTTTTTTAATGCCTTTAGTTCCAATCCGCCCATCCTTGTGTTTTCATCGAATAGGCGGGTAACAAATAATACGACCAAGGATACCTTGCATAATATCCAAAGGACAAAGGAGGTCGTCATTAATGTCGTGAATTACAATATCGTCAGGCAAATGACTTTGGCAAGCATAGAATATCCGAGCGATGTCAATGAATTCGAGAAAGCGGGATTAACTGCCATCCCCTCGGATTTGGTCAAGCCAATGAGAATCAAGGAATCTCCAGCCCAAATGGAATGTGTAGTCGATGAAATCGTAACCTTGGGCGACAAGGGAGGAGCGGGACATTTGATTATTTGCAAAGTAGTGAAAATGCACGTGGCAGAGAATGTCATTGATGAACAAAATAGAATAGACCCGCACAAAATGGATTTGATGGGAAGAATGGGAAGGGCATTCTATGTCCGTTGTAGCGGCTCCAATGTTTTTCCGATTTTCCAACCCGTCACCGAAATTGCCATAGGATTCGATTCCTTGCCGGATTCAATTAGGAATAGTAAAGTGCTTACAGGTAATAATCTCGCTCAATTAGCAGGCTTGTTTGAAATGCCATCTATGGACGATGCAATGGAATTAATGAAAAATAAGAGTATTTCTACAATGCTGGAAATGCCGGATCGTTCTTTATTGGTACATAATTTCGCGAAGCAGGTATTGGACTTGGAAGGAGATGCGGAAAAGGCAATGAAAGTCTTAATGTTGGATAAAAAATAGGGTATTTAAAATAAAAAGCGGAATCCCACACATACACACACTATGGGATTCCGCACAATTACTACTAAAAAATATTGCTATTTGAAGTTTTTTTAATAAAGCAGGGGAATAGGCCTACCCCCCTGCTGTTCAGGCTTCTGAAGAAATACAATCTTCTCCAAGAATGAGTGAAACATTCTCCAATTACGGAAAATATCTTGAACATTCCATTTGTAGTTTTTGGCAAAGTATTGAGTGTTAATATTAAGTTGTTCCTAGTAAATTGAAGTATATGTTTCACATGCATAATCATAGTTGCACTTGCCAAAAACATACTGCCTGTTTCTCTGCACAATATCTGGCGATATCCAAGTAAAAAAGAATTTTTACTGTCTTTCGTTTTTGCAGGAATCTATTAATTATATTTGATATTTTATTAATTTTCAGTAGATTAGATTTATAAAATCAAATATTATGGAAAATACCAAACTCCTTTTCCTCCTAAGAAAACTTAGCCCGCAGGACAAAAAAAGCCTCGGGCAATACCTTAGAATCCCCTCTTTTAACAAGAATCAGGAGATTGTTGCACTATATGAACAATTAGAGCCATTCGCTCCTGGCTATATTGCTAAGAAGATAGATGAAAAGGAGATTTTCAAGGTCATTTGCCCTAAAAGGACATTTGACAAAAAAAGATTTAATCATTATTGTTCCCTTCTGATTATAGCCACTCAGCATTTTCTCGCTTCAGTGGAATTAAAGGATCAAGAATATATGAAAGAGAGATT
>JAHDHJ010000034.1 GCA_020631375.1 Saprospiraceae bacterium
TGAAAATTCATCATCATTAAAGAAAATGTTTCCCTTCTGATAAAATTCTAACAAAGCTCCATTATTATTTATTTTAAAATATAAATAATATAATTTATGAGGGTGCTCTACTAGATTTGAATTTTTTTCAAAATTCACATAAAATCTGCCATTCTTTTCTTCAAAAGAATATACTGTTAATGAATATTCTGATTGAGCATTGATTAATTTTGCTTCAATTACTGATTGGGAGTTCAAACCATTTATAGGATATTGATAAAGAGAATTAGGAGGGTTTATTATTTTAAAATTCACGTCAAAATTTGTACTATTGACATTCCCTCCATAAATATCAAAATTATTATTAACTTCTAGATATGGATGTTCAAAAGTTTCAGGACTTTCATAATTTGCTGTAGAATAATTACAACCTGGACCATACAATCTGCCACAATTAGAATCATAAGGCAAATTGAATTTTTCTTCAAAGTTTC
Source organism: Saprospiraceae bacterium (assembly GCA_020631375.1). Classification (GTDB taxonomy): domain Bacteria; phylum Bacteroidota; class Bacteroidia; order Chitinophagales; family Saprospiraceae; genus JAHDCE01. The sequence goes on from JAHDHJ010000034.1 coordinate 474, forward strand.
TAATTTCAAAATGAGAATGAATAGGAGGATTAGTTTCACTAAGTGGTGTGACATAACCAGAGTAGCCCATATAGCCTATTAACTGCCCCTTACCTACCATGTCACCAACTTCTAACAAAGGTGCTCCATTAAAATGTGCATATAAAGAATATCTATCTCCACCATTAGCTCCGATTCCAATATGTTTAATAATTAAGTGATTCCCTAACCCATTTCCACAAGCTCTGTGTGCTACTATAGTGGAATTAGGACATCCACTATAGCTTTCTATAACTTCACCAGTTGCCATTGCAAATATTGGTGCACCTAAAATATCCCAAGTATCAATACCAAAATGGGTGCATTGATTACTTAATACACATTGTCCATGATACCATTCTACAGAAATATCATTACTACTTTTTCCGTAAGCCCACTCATAAGCCAATTGGGCAATTAAATTATTTGCAGGAAATAAGAAAATAAGAAAAATAAAGTTTATTCTTTTCATAGTTTAATAAATTTTGTACCCCAAAACAAATAACAAAAACCCTTAATATCAACACATTAAGGACGAACGACGGAAACAGAGGGACAAAAAACTAATTGGATTTGTCGATAGTATTCGGATGCTTCTTTGTAAGCTCTACCTATATTGAGATAGGTTCCGTTTTCCAAACGGAGCTTTTCTTTACCAATTTCACTTACTTTCACTTTGTTTACAATAAAGGATTTATGAATGCGGATAAAAAATTTATCTGGCAAGACCGTTTGAAGCTGGGACAAAGGTTTGCTGCTGTTTAAAACATTATTTTCTGTATGTATTATAGATGAATTCCTCTGGCCTTCTATATATAATACATTTCTTAGATCGGTGAAGGCACCACTCCGATACTCTAAAGAAAGTTCGTCTATTTTAGATTTATCAGATAATTTATTTTTTAGAGTTGTCTTCTCTATTGACAGCAACTTATTTTCATAAGCATAAGAATTTGCCTTGTCCAAGGTATCTTCATACATCGCATTGATTACTTCATTTTTCACTTTTAGATCATTGTTCATTTTATGAATGACATCATTCTTTCCCTTTAGTTTTCTATTTTGTTTTTTTACATTTATAAACCATAAAACTAAGCCCAAGAATCCAATAAATAGAAATGTACTTATAATCGCAACAATATTCCTTTGATTCGCTAATCTTTCATTTTCGATATTTGCATTCAAAATTTCAACGTCTGCTCTATGTTTGTCATATAGTGCATCTAATTCCTCTACCTTTTGCTTCACCTCTAAACCCAGAATACTATCTTTACCCATTTGGAACAGTTTCATGTTTTCATAGGCAGTATCAAAATCACCTAAGGAAGCTAAGGTTTCTGCTAAGTTCGAATATAATCTTATTGTTCGATTCATGTCACCATGAATGTTATAACTTTGAGCTTTTTTAAAAATTTGAACTGCCACTTTTTTATTTCCCAACTGCGCCATGATTTTTCCTTTCATTAAATTAGACTCCACTAAATTCACACTATCCTTTTCAGCAAATTGTTCTTCTATTACTTCATTAATGATTTGTAACGCAGTATCTAATTGATTTAATTTATAGTGGCAAAAAGCAATGTTTGCTTTTTTTTCATTAGCACTCCTATATCTTTTTAATCCTTTTGTGATTTCATAAGATTCTTCAAATAAAGGAATAGCCTCTTTAGGTTTATTAAGATTCATGAGTGCTTGACCATAATTATTCAACACTGCTGCCTTTAATATTGGGGCATCATTTCTTGGTTTTATAATTCTCAGAGCTTTTGAATTTAAAGCCAACATTTCTTCATGTCGTTCTAATGCTTGATCTACAATGGAAAGGTTCGTATAGGATCTGACCAAATTAATGGTATCTCTCAATTCTCCATATATATCTGAAGCTTGTTGCAGTAATTCATAAGCTCTTTTATATTGTCGTTGCAAACGATACATTTCTCCTAAATTCAAAAAGTATCGAGCTCTTTCTTTTTTATTTTCAGGAATTTCTAGTGATTCATATACATTGGCTCCTTCTTGATACCTACCCTCACTAGCATACACAAGAGCTTGATTAGAGGTTGCTTTATAATTTAATTCTGATAATAAAGATACTCCAGCCGAAAGAGCAGCAGCAGCTTTATAATAATACCTAGCACTATCTAAATTTTCCTTATACCAATGTGCCGTACCTAACTCCAAAAAAGCTCCTCCTTCACATTTCATGCAAAATTTATTCTTTCCTAATAAGACTGCTTGATGTGAAATTAAAATACTTGAATCTAGCTCCCCTCTCCTAGATAATTCATATGCATCTACTAATTTATTTTTACAACCTGTTGAAGTTAAACATTCTACGTTTTGTTTCTTACAAGAATAACCAAATACCAGAAAAAATAAAAAAGAGAAATAAAAGATAGTTTTCTTTAATTTTAATTGTTTCATTTTAGTTTTCAATTTGCATTATTTTTTGATGTATGACATGCAAATTGTGTGTGTATTATATCAGAATTGGGGACAGTAAAAATACTGCCCCCAATTCTGATGTAAAGATGTTCAAAAAAAAAATAAAATTATAATTTCTCGAATTTCTTTGTGACTTGCTTATCCTGATATTAATTCGTTCTAAATTTCAGTTTCTATATATTTCGACTGAGTACTATTTTGTCACCCCTTATTGTTTCACAATTTTAAATATCTGACTGTTCGATATCCCTTGTACACTTACAAAGTAAATTCCAGGAGGTAAATTATGAATAGAATATTGAAATACATTTTTTCCCTTAACTATATTTCTTTTGTCCATGAATATATTTTTACCCAAAGCATCAGATATCAGGACATCAATAATTTCAGAATCTTCTGATGGGTAGAACAACATAAAATCATCTTTTACCGGATTGGGATAGATTTGAAAAACTGAATTTTCTTCCTTTTCTTCAGCTTGGGGTTTGCTTTGTACACAGGGAGATTGAACTTCATAAGCTCCTATGTCTATATTATTTTCAATACGATTATTTCCCACTACATCCAAGTTTCCAACCCCATATACATGTCCCCCTGCATCTACGGCTGGCGAACACGCTTGAATCGAATAATCGGAATTAAACAATACATCTCCATGAATAGACGTAAAAAGATTATCGGAAGATTCTCCAATTACATTAGCTCCCTGCAAATAACAGTTTTCCGTCGACAAGTTCAAAATATTATTATTATATACTTTGAATAATTTAGAATACCCCAAGTCTTGATGAACTAAAATACTGTTCTTCAAATTTACATCTAGTCTATCTCCAAATCCAATTTGTAGAGTTATTAAACTCCGATCTTTATTTTCTCCTGTTATGGTAGAATTAATTACATCCATGATTTGATCTCGATTGGTGGCAATCAGACCAATAGCATTGGCATTGACCGATGTGTTATTCACAATAAGAGAATTTTGGATTTTTGTGTATAAGGAATTATTTACTTCAATAGCGCATCGAATTTGGGAATTATTATTTTCAATTCTAGATTTTTCTAAGAATACTTTTGTTTTATTACTATGATAAATCGCACTTCCATAATTCGCCGTATTATTCTTTATATCTGAATTTGTAACATGGACAATAGAGGATTCAGAGGCAAAGAATCCTCCTCCATACAAGGCGTTATTCCATCTTATTTTCACATTATTCAAGTTCACCTCCGAATTAATGATATATAACCCTCCTCCTCTAGATCTACCAAAAGATTGCTCATCATTGGCACTTCCATGTTTAATGGTTACACCATCCAACAAAACACAGGAACGATCTTTGATTTTCACGACATGGTAAGAATTTCCATCCCATCCATTCAGACCATCTATTTCACCAGAAAGCACCGTGATATTCTGTTGGGGATTTCTAAGTCCTCCCCCATTCGGGTACCCTCCTTTCAAAGTGACATTGTCTCTTACTTCAAAAGAGACACCTCTTATATTTTCAACGGTGGGTATATACGTCCCTTTAGCGACATGGATAGTTAGATTAGATCCTAAAGTCAATGCATCCTTTAAATTGGTAAATGCATTTTCCCAGGAAGAGCCATCATTGCTACCCGTAGCCGTATAATCTACATAAATATTTGTCAAACCTCCATTCGCAGAAGCGTTATCACAAGCTAAAACTTCAACAATTCCGGTAATATTCGAAAAATCAAAATGCCTGAATTCAGAATCATATATTTCGAGATCTATAAAAGAAGAATTGACGTTGAGCGTCCCTTGCATTCCAGGATAACCTATGGCTTTAAATTTTAAGGTATAGGCAGAAGCACCATCTACAATATTTAAAGGAGATGAAAGATCGTCCGTCACCCAAGCTACAGACAATTGCCCTTGTTCTATTTTAGAGCTGCCTAAATTCGTTTCATCAAAACCATTGATGTTTATATTTTCTATGCCTACAAATTCCAACACGGAGTTATCCCATTGATGAGTGAGTTGAAACGCTGAAACATCTTGCATTCCATTCACATACAACGGTATTTCTATAGTATCTCCTTGATATGCTTGTCCGCTACCTATTATAAATTCAATGGAATTATTATTGCTCAAATAATCATGTTGGCTTTCAAAAGAAACATCTCCTAATTTGATGGCCCACCAATCTTGATTTACCTTATCAGAGGATAAGGGAAAATAGGTGTATTGATAATCATTGAAACAGCCCGTATTCAAAGATAGGTTCTGTTGGATTTCAGGTAAAAACGTCCAAGATTTCTGAACTGGAAATTCTTCTATGTTACCTAAAATCATAGATTGTAAAGTAGTTACATCTTCATCATCAAGAATGCAACCCCCATCATTTTCATGGGATAGGTTCGATGTGATAATTTGGCTTGTTTTCTCTAATAAAAATGGATTTTCGATAAATAACGTCTGGTATAAACCGTCCAAAACAGAAACGTCTTCCGATGGGTCACCCTCCTTGTAACAGGACATCTCGTAGACACCCGTTGTTAAATTATTTATCTGGAAATTTTGATTTGTTGATTGAAGAATAGAGGCGTCGCCAGTCAAGGAAACATTTACTCTCTCAATCAGGGAATTATCGGTTCTCATAATTTGTCCCTCAATGCTAAAATCGGAATCTAAATTAATTGTGGTATTTACTACACATCCATTTCCATCTATGACCGTTAATAAATATTGATCCGAAATTGGATTCGTGAGGTTTGGAGTGGTTTCTCCCGTACTCCACACATAAGAATAATTTCCATCTCCACCATTCACAACAGATGTAATACTTGTGCCATTATAATTCAATTGAACCGATAAAGGAATAAATCCTTCTATCGTAATTGTATTGGAAATTAATTCTACTCCAGATGCTGAGGTAACGGTAACCGTATAAGATCCTGGAAAGAGATCTTTAACTTCTCTTTCTGTGCTTCCATTACTCCACAGATAAGAATAATTTTGAGTGGTATCTGAAACTAAAACAGCTGCGCTTCCTAAGCCATAGCAACCGGATGGTTCTGCTAGCACAGAAAACGAAAAATTCTGGTTGAGATAAATTTCCAAGGGAGCTGAATTCATGGGAATAGTATCTCCATTGTTATTGATCATCAATATATCTGTTGGGATAATCTTGATATATAAGGTCGTATCGCCTCCGGGTAATTCGGCTTCTGTTCCTATCGTATAATTGACAATTTCTTTTTTGGGTCTTGCTGCGGACTGATTATCAAATGTGATATTGATATGATCAGTCCTTGAAAAAGCAATATCTGTTTGTGTGGAAAATTGTTTCTGTAAAGAGATAATATTACTCCCCACCGTTTCGGCATCAAAAACAAAAGGAGAAGTAATAGAATCCATGGTAGACGGGGTTTCATACAGCACTGAAAAAGCCAAACCATAAAATGGGATATCTTCCGATTCATTATTTTGTAATAATAAAGAAATCTGGAAATCTTGAGTTATTGGATCAACTCCGACCAAATTGGGCACCAGAGAATAAGGAACATTATCAAACATTAAAGACGTATCCTCTATATAAGAAGAGTTTGTTTTATTATAATTCTCCCCTATGGCTGATACATCCAGATAGTCAATTTTACCATCGCCATTCGCATCACCATGTTTTAGATTGATGCCACTTTCATAACTCCCACCCCAGGGCAAGGAACTGTGTCCTTCCCAAGAAGTACCTTGTTGTATGCGAGCCGTCCCTTCATCGCCGTATGCCAGACCTATATTTAAAATGTCTTTTACATTCGAAATTCCATCCTTATTGTTTTCTCCGGGCCAAACACAATCTTCATCAAAAATAACCTGTATCGTATCAGAAGCTGTATTTCCGCAGGAATCAATAACGCTAAGTATATAGTCACCGGTACTTAACACAGGGGTTATCGCTACTGAATCTATAATTACATTGTTGGACTCTCTCCATTCATAGTCTATATAGGTATAAAGTCCGGCATCTAAAAATAAAGTGTCTGTTCCGCACAAGGTGACATATTCGGGCAAATCCAGTTCGTTTGCATGGGCAGGAATAACAACGGTGTTGGTATATACATCATTGCAAGTTCCATCTGATGCAATTAATGTGATTTCATACGATCCTGATTGTTCGAAATAATAGGATAAATCCTGTTCTGTGGAAACTACATTGCCGTTAATTTGCCATTCGTTGGAGGTGGGTTCATAGGATAGGTTGGTAAAATATGATGTATCATTTGGACAACTAATATCTGATGAAAAGTCTGGTCTAATTGTTCTTATTATTTTGCTTATTCCCTTTGCTGTAGCAACCCATATATCTCTGTTTTTATCTTCTATTACATCAAAAGTTCTATCGTCTTGCAAATTAGAGTTGGCAACATTAAATACTTCCCAAGAATTACCATTATACCTACATACTCCATGTGTATGTGTAGTAACCCATAACGATCCATCTGAAGATACAAACATTGATCTTGAGTTAAGGAAAACGTCGTTGTGATCTAACCTTTCCCATTCTTGACCATTAAACTTGCCGATAGATCTAGATCTTAACCATACATTATCAAATGTATCTTTTAAAACTTCGCCGACGCTTAAGTTCCCTTCTGGTAGAAATGTATAATTTATAGGGTTAATAACATCCCAAAAGTCCACATCTATAAAATATTTTACTGCCCCATTATTTGTCGCTATCAATAATATGTTGTTTGTTGAGATTTCTAAAGAATAAATTTTATTTTCTGGCAATAATGAATTAGAACTATTATAGACTGTCCATTCTTCTCCATCAAATTTTACCAAACCACTATCTTCTGTTCCAATCCAATAATTCCCAGAAAAATCTTGAATAATATTTTTCAAATCATTTTCAGGTAGACCTGAGTTATTCGTATCATAGACTAACCATGATTGAGTGTTGTAATCATACTTAATTAACCCTCGGTAATCAGTAGGTATCCATATGTTTCCTAAATCATCATCAAAAATATCAGTAGCAGTAAAGGATACAGGTAGATTAGAGTTTGAATTATCAAACATTGTCCAATTTTCTCCATCAAAAACTCCTATTTGATTATAAAAAGCAGACCAAATATTATCAAATTTATCCATCGTTATTTGTCTTGAAGGTGGTAATGAACTGTCCCATGAAGAACCATCAAATTTTAACAAGCTTACATTTGAATATCTAGCCCATATATTTCCAATATTATCTTCAAATAATTCATTCATATAACCATTGTTGTTTTGATATTGAACCCATCCATTTTTGCAAAATCCTGCGGTCTCATTACTTTCACTGAGCACAATTATTTCTTCACAGAATGTCATATCAATGCAACTATTAACTACACTCAAACACACAAAATAAAAACTATCCTTTTCATATGTAAAAGATATGTTTTTCCCTGTACCTGTCTCCCCATTCCCAAAATCCCAAAAATATACAGCATGCAAGTCATAATAATTAGCATGAAAAGTCACGTCTAATCCATTAGTATAAAAATTAAAAGTTGAATCAATATTCTCATCAACAATGAATATATTTTTCATAAAAGAATGATAACAGGTATTATTATCGGCCCTTAATTCCAATTCATAATTTCCTGCTTGATTAAACGTATGGCTCAAATCCACAGCGGTAGAAATTTGTACATCATCTATCCACCATGAAAAAGAATTTGCATTCACAGATTGGTTCGTAAATAATAAAGGATCATTTATACAGGCATAATACGTACCTGAAAATTCAGCGATGGCTTCACATTCTTCAAAATCAAATGAAGTATCCGTTATATCAAAAACAGATAAATTCGAAGCATCACTGATTTTAATTTTCACTCCACTCGTTTCGATATTTGGTACATTCCAAATATAACTACCATCATTAAGTGTGTTATTGGTTATGAAATACCAATTCTCTCCCCCATCCAAAGAAAACTCAATTTTCACATGAGAAATATCGGGCGAGGAAGTCCATGTAATTTCATATTCATTTCCAATCGTGAGGGTTTCTCCCCCATTGGGAAAAACAACAGTGATATTCTGTCCACCTAATTGGCAGTTCCCATCCCCTACTCCAACCGTATTCCAATGATTACAAACCGCTGTCGCTTCTTGGGAATTTTCACCAAAAATATCTTTGGCCGCTTGGAGAGTAGCGTTCCGACTGTCTATATATTGTGAATAGGGTGTTAGATAATATCGAAGGACATGAAAACAAATCTGTGCCGCCTTATCCATTCCTATGTCTTGAGATAATAAATAAAACCAATAATTCTGCACCCCATTATTGCTATGTACCCCTCCGTGATCATCTAGGCCACTCATCCAATTCGTCCCTTGATAATAATTGGGATGTCCAAAAATAGTAGGGTCACTCAAAGAACGTATACCCGATCCATTTTTGGTCACCTCTTCACCAATGAGCCAATTCGGCTGTTCCAGAACTTCGTGTTCAATCACCGTAGCAAAAATATCCGCAAAAGATTCACTCAAGGCACCAGATTCTCCTTCATATTGAAATCGAGCCGTAGCATCGATGAAACCGTGTGTTAATTCATGTGCCACAATATCCAGAGAGGTCCAAGAATGATTTGCACCATGACCATCTCCATAGACTGCCCAGGCTCCCGTCCAAAAAGCATTGTTCATTTGGTCCCCATAATGAACCACATTCAATAATTTATTTCCATAACCTTTTGTGCCTTCCCAGGCATAATTCTGAAAAAAATAATCGTACCATTGTTCGGTGGCCCAATGTACTTCGTTGGCCGTTGGATCAGAAGTCCATACATCGGACTCATTGGTTATGGGCACACCCAAAGGGTTGTTGTTCCAAAAGGGCGTAGGAATATTCCAAGTTGGATTGAGATAAGTACGGGTTTCTATATTTCGGGCTTGTTCCTCCAAAAAATAGATGTTTTCTTCAGCATCATAATTACAAATAATATTTTGTGTTCCATAAAAATTCGTTGTTGCAGTTCCTGCTACATCCACATGATGTATCGATTCTATTTCTTTCACAACCTTACCTGAAAAGGCATCCACATAAATTATCTTCTTCTCCAAGGGCTGAAGAGAAAGAATTTCCATTTTGTAGGCTAAGGAATAGGACTTTCTTTTTGTTTTATTTTGAGGCACATAGACCAATTGAGGTTGGGGTAAGAAGGTAGCTTTGCCATCTTCTAAAACATGTTTCAACAAGTTTTCAAATTCATCGGATTCCCAAGCAAACTTTTTAGAATGAAAAGTATTCTTTGCAATTTCCAAGGCTTCTTCCTCCTTTATTTGTTGCATGGTATTCCATTGCTTTTGTTCAATCAAATAACCGTTCACAAAATTGACTTTGTTTTTCGATGATGTATGAATTCCTAAAATGGAACCTTCTATTGGAATCCCCTGAAATGTGATTTGGAATTGAGCATGGGAATTACCATACTCATCCACTTTTCCCTCCATCTCTTTTATCTGAAAATTATTCTTGTCAAGATATTCCGTTTCCAGCACATTGAGGACATCTTGTTTTTCCCAAGTGGTTTTTCCATTGCATCTCTCTTTCAGGAAATCGGAAAAGGAGTCTTGTCCAAAACTAGGTACTATGAAAATCAAAAGGGCGATACAAATTGAGCTGAGTTTATTCATGATCCAATTAAATTGACAGGTTATGGAATGAAAATTATGAAATATTTACCATAAAATTATTTTTAATAATTTTATGGTAAAACAACATTTTAACCATTTAAAAGTGTAATTTTATTAACAAAAATTATTTAAACAACTGATTAGCAATCAAATATTTAAAAAATAAAAGGAATAAACAATACACACACATTCATATTTATTTTCTGATTTATTCATAAAATTTCACCTCATGCCCAATAAATCATCCTTAACCGACAGCAAACTCATCAAACTACTCCGTTCATTGAGTTATATGGAGATGAAACAATTCCATAAATTCGTCCACTCTCCATATCATAACGGGAACAGCAAATGCACGCTTTTAATCGACACTCTGTTTCAAAAGGATTCTAGATTAGAATCGGAAGAATTAAACCAAATCGATCTTAAAAAATTATTAGGCGAAAGCGAAAAAGCGATTAACACGGTATTTAGAGACGCTATAAGACTTTTTGAAAAATATTTGGTCCAATTACAATTAGAAAAGAAAAATTTTGATGGAAAAATATTGCTTCTAGATGAATTATCGCGTAGAAATTTAGATGCTCAATTTGAATTGGTTTGGAACCATTCTAGAAAAAAATTATTCGATGAGAAAAAATTATCCAGTGACTTCTACAATATGAATTTTGAATTTGAATATTCTAAACTAAAACATATAACTAAGAAACAACCAACGAAAAAAGAAAAATCGGAGCAGTTGATTAAAACCATAAATGCTTTGGACAAAAAAATGTTAACTCAAAGATTATTGCTGGCAAACATCAACCAAGAAGATACCAACTGGAACAATGTATCTAAAGAATTAGACAAAAAATACTTAGAAGATTTTAAACAAAATGACAAATGCTTTAAAACATTTCTAAAATTATCTTCATTAATATATTATAAAAAAGACCCTTTAGTCCAAATTCAACATTTGATCTATAATTTAAGCTCTGAAAAAAATGAAATATGTTACACCAATTTAAAAAAATTTCACGATGAAAACCATATTCACTTTTCATTAAATGACAATAACGAAATTCATATTTTCTTAATTAACTATTGTATTAATTCTATAATTTCCGGTGACATTAAATATTATAAAAACCTTTTTGATGTTTATATCACTTGTATAGAAAGAGGTACTTTTTTAAACAGAGGGATTCTTACTGAAGTGAGGTTAAAAAATTTAATTATAGCTGCAATTAAAGTTTCGAATCTAAAAACATCAGGAGAAATAAAAATGGACAATGTTGAAAAACAATTTTTATATTCACCAAACACAACACTTGAAAAATACATAAATAAAATACACCCTGATTCTAAAAAAGGAACTTACCATTACTTAAAAGGTTATATTCTGTATCAAGAGAAAAATTATGAAGAAGCCATCAATGAATTCAATGACTGTATCGATACGAAACCTTCCAACAAGAATTTTTTTGGTTTGGACGCCCATGCTATTCTTTATAAAATTTATTATGATCTCAAGGAAGATTGGGCCTTAGAAACCATTAAATCTGTGATTCGAACGGTGAATTACAACAAATTCAATAAGGATAAAAAAACGGTACGTGCTTATGTCAATTTCTTCAACATGCTCAATATCCTTTACAAGAAAAGAATCGATCCCAATTCTCATAAAATAAAAAAGAGTCGGTTGTTGGACAAACTAAATCAATATCCATACATCACAGATAAAATCTGGTTAAAACAAAGAATCGAAAAATCATAAATTCCTTTTTTAAAAAACATAAAATATTGATAATCTAATATTTAAAACTAATATACAAAAAAAAATACCCTAAAATTGGAATAAATTGTTGTATTCATAAGGTGGCATTCGAATGTAGTTTTGTCTCTGAACAAAATTTTTACATTATGAATACGCTACAAACCGTTTTACTAACATTCACATGTTGGTTGTTATCCGTTTTCATAACACCACATGATGACCTTCAATTGAATTCTGAAATTGGAGCATTCAACAACCCTATTTCAGGGTATGGATTTTCTCAAGGAAATTTTTCAGTTTCCGAAATAGGCTCAGCCGTTTATTCCTTTGAAATCCAGACGCCCTCGGGTACAGCTGGCATGAAACCTGACATAGGAATTTCCTATAGCAGTACCGGAGGCAATGGATTATTAGGTTTAGGATTTGGCTTGGATGGAATCTCTACCATTACAAGAAGTTCCAAAACCTTGGCTCAGGACGATCAAATCAGAAAGATAAAACTGGATGGTTCTGACACATACTCTTTGGATGGAGAGCGATTGGTTCTTGCCCAAGGCACGTATGGTACAGATGATGCCGAATATCGAACAGAACAAAACATCAATTCAAGAATCAAATCGTATGGGAATTTCAATGGAAGTCCGGAAAGATTCAGAGTTTGGACTAAATCAGGTCTGATTATGGACTATGGGTTATCTCCGAATTCTAGAATTTTAGCACAAGGAGAAAGTGATATTGTCATGTTCTGGTGTGTAAGTCAAATTACGGATACCAAAGGAAATTATATCCTTTTCAATTACACGCAAGACAATGCCACTGGGGATTACCGACCTACATCGATCCAATACACTGGCAACCTCAATACCGGATTGACTCCTTATCATTCAATAGAATTTGAGTACATAGATCGAAGTGACAATCTTCCAAAATATGTAGATGGAAAAATAATTTCAATCAATAAATTATTGGATAAAATCCTAATCAAAAGCGAAGGTCAAACGGCAAGAGAATATCATTTCGATTATACCTCTCCCAAATACACAAATACAAAGCTGTTAACAAGTATTACAGAATTTGGAAAAGAAGGAGGTTCACTTGAACCTGTAAGGTTTTCTTGGAATTTGGAAGATGAGTTTGGCTTCAGTTCGAACAATGGAATTTCTACATCAGAAATCAACACCAATCAAATTATGTTGCAAGTAGATATTGATGGTGATGGTTTTACCGATTTAGTCCGATATGATTCCATTACAGGAAGCAATAAGTTTTATCAGAACAATGGGAATTATAATTTTTCAGTATCGAAAACCAATCCTATTTATCCCAATGACATTAAGGAGGGACAAGTCCTTTTCCTCGATTATAACATGGATGGATTTGCAGACTTTGTCAATTACGACCCAATTGCAAACAAATTCGTGATTTACAAAAACAATGGCAACACCTTCAATAATCTTTCATTTACAAAGTTTAACATTGGTCCTGGTTTTACTGCAAAAATCGGATACGAACCGTATCGTATGTTTCTTTCAGATTTTAATGCGGACGGAAAAACAGATCTGTTTTTCTGGCATCCCAGCACAGGAAAAACACGGCTAAGATATAATACATCTTCTACTGGAGGAAATCCTATATTTAGTACTGTGCTTTCTGATAAAATTTCTACTTCACTTTTATCGAGCCAAAACCCTTGTCACAACACTCAAGAACAAGAAGTTGCTGATTTCTGCAACAACAATGACACTCCGAATGGAGCTATTGTCCCTGCTGATTTCAACAATGATGGATTAACTGATATTTGGTGGTTCACAAAAATAACAGGCGAATCAAGATTGTTCTTGAACACAAACTACAATGCTTCCGCATCGAATATCACCTTCCAATCTCCCATGAATAATCTTTTACCGGCATCCGCACTCATGGGTAATCATAAAGAAATTATACCTGCAGATTTCAACGGAGACAGCAATATGGATTTTATGATTTACAATGACAACAACAATGTAAATGGTTCTTTTTTCCTCAATAAAGGAGATGCAAATTTCATTTCAAAAGCAGCTGTACTTCCTTCAGGGAATAATTTTGGAAAACCCAATACTGTAGATTGGAATGGTGATGGTGTGAGTGACCTTTATTTTTACCATAAAGATAACGGTAACAACAAATGTTATATCAACAATGGTGATTTGGATTTCACAACCCTAATACAAGGGTATGTAGGTGCAACCAACCCCATCCCTTCTAATCAAATCACGGGAGGAGAAGGCGTTGTTATTGAAAATTTTGGAAAGGACAATTTTAATGATATCTACTGGTATGACACCAATACAGGGCAAAATAAATTCTTTAAAGGAACCAATAAAAAAGCCTTAATGATAGACACGTTCTATCAAGGTAACGGAGCCTATATACATGTAGAATATGAACCACTCATCGAAAAGAACATGTATGACAAGGAAAATTCGGCAGTGTATCCAGAATATGATGTGCTTTCAAAATTTTATGCCGTAAGTCGTTATTCTTCCTCTAATGGGTTAGGGGGAGCTTCCTCTGTCAACTATAAGTATAAAGGAGCAAAAGCACACATGAGAGGAAGAGGATTCAGAGGTTTTACGGAAATTCATTCCACAGACGAAACCACAGGAACCATCACAAAGAATTATTACAAAAAAGATTATAGATACATTTCCACCCCACTTATCAAGTCAGAAACATACTTAGCAGATGGAACATTGATTTCCTTAGCGGAAAATAGCGACACTCTAATCTTTTATTATGGAAACGGAGGTTCTGCCTTAAAGACGCATATGTCCTACACCCATGAATCTATTTCTAAATCTTATGAATTAAATGGAGACTTAGTGAGTCATGTCGTTACACGACAAAAGATGGATGATTATGGAAATGTGTTATGGCACGTAACAGATCACGGAGGAGGAGTAATAGACTCTACGTTCAATGTATATCAAGATAATATTTCTGATTGGCACTTGGGTCGATTAACGAGAACCGAAGTACATAAAATCCGCCCAGGACACACTACCGATATACAGGTAGCGTCTTTTGAATACGATCCTATTTCGGGTATGAGGATAAAAGAAATTGTTCATCCTGACTTACCCGCAGAACAGCAAATCAAAAAAGAGTTTATTTTTGATGATTTTGGCAATGTTTTAACGAGTATAGAAACATTTTATAATGGAAGTGAATTTGAAGTTCACAACACCCATACTACTTACAGTCCAAATGGCAGATTTGTCCTTACAGTAGAAAATGATTTAGGGCATCAATCCTCTAAAACATATGATGTAGTTTCCGGTCTAGTATTAACAGAGACCGATCCAAATGGACTCGTAAAAGAAAATGAATATGATGAATTTGGTAGAATTAGTAGGGAGATTTTACCGAATGGCAATTGGAGTGAAATCCAAATCTTTAAATGCAATGGAGATTGCCCATTGCCTAACGCAGATTTTTACACACTTAAAACATCAAATGTAAGTCCCGAAGTCCGGGAATATTTTGATATCCTAGGTCGAGAAATCCTTAAAGTGAATATCGGTTTTGATGGAAGTCAAATATTTACTCAAACCCAATATAATAACAGGGGGCTACCTTACAGAAAGAGCCATCCTTATTTCGATGGCGATCCTATAAAATGGATCGTCACCCAATACGATGCTCTTTCGAGAGAAACCCAAATAACTGCTCCTGGGAATATCAACACCTATAACATCTATAACGGGTGGAACACCACTTTTATCAATGCTGAAGGTCAAGAAAAATCAGTAATCAAAAACAACTTGAATCAATTGATTTTTAGTACGGATGCTCAAGGAAACACGATTTCCTATGAATATGATCCAAGAGGGAACTTAACCCATATAATAAATCCCAACGGTGATGTGATTCAGATGTCTTATGACATGAACAACAATATCACCTCCATGACGGATCCGAACATGGGTACTTATTTGTACCAATATAACGCCATGAAGCAGTTGATCAGTCAAACATATCCCAACGGACAGGTCATCACCATGGAATATGATATGTTAGGTAGACCTAAGAAAAAAACAGAACCCGAAGGCATAACTCTCTGGACATATGATACTCAAGCCAATGGGATTGGAAAACTAGCAAAAATAGAATCTGCCGAATATCAATATTCAAAAGAAATATTTTATGATAACCTTTCCCGTCTTTATATGGAGAAAGAAATCATACAAGGAGAGCAATATATGAGCCAGGTTACCCATGATGCACTTGGAAGACCATCTACCTATCAATATCCAATGGGTTCATTAACCACACGGAATGTATATAACACATATGGTTTTTTGGAAAAGGTTGTAAATCATAATACAGATTCTCTGTATTGGGAAATGGATGTTATGAATGCCTACGGACAAACTCTACAACAAAGCTACGGAAACGGGGTCTCTACCAGCTACATCTATGATGACGACACAAGAACTTTATTGAATATCAACACCCAATCCTCTTCTGGTTTTGATTTACAAAATGTTACCTATGCCTATAACGATATCGACCTTCTAACAGCTAGAGAAGATGCTATAAATGGTTTAACTGAAAACTTCTCCTATGACAATTTGAATCGATTAACGAGTACTCATGTCTTGGGGCAAGATAGTATTACGATTCAATATGATATTTTAGGCAATATTACTTACAAATCAGATGTTGGCTCATATTCTTATGGGGAAGCAGGTGCAGGTCCGCATCAATTAACCAGCATTGAACCCAGTGGAGGGGCCGTCTGCATTCCGAGCCAAACGGTTGATTTCACCTATACATCGTTCAATAAAGTATCTCGCATTGAAAACGATTCTCAACGTTTGGAAATCCAATATGCTCCTGATGGAAGAAGAGTGATTCAAAAACAATTTGAGAACGACATATTGACCAAAACTAGGAAATATGTAAGTGGAACAGAAATCACCTCTACAGATTCGACCACCCATGTCATGATTTATATCAAGGTAAAGAACAAGGTAGTGGCTGTGCATAACGAAGTAATGAACCATTTCAATTTCCAAAACAACACCTATACACATTGGTGGCACCATGATCATTTGGGAAGCGTTACCACTATTACAAATAACCAAGGCTACCAGGTACATGCTTATAGTTATGATGCTTGGGGAAAACGGAGAGAACTCAGTGGACAAGCATTACCTTCAAACATGTCTCCAACCTATGCCTATGATCGAGGTTTTACAGGACATGAACACATAGATATTTTCTCCCTCATCAACATGAACGGAAGAATTTATGATCCGACATTAGGCAGGTTTATTCAGCCAGATCCTGCAATTCAGGAGCACCATAACTTACAAAATTTGAATCGATATAGCTATGTGCTTAACAACCCTCTCATGCTAACGGATCCAAGTGGCCATTTTTTCAAAAAAATAAAAAAGTTCTTCAAAAAAGTAGGGAAATTCATAAAAGAGAATTGGAAAGAAATTGTTGCTATTGCTGTTACAATTGTTGTTTCAGTTGCAGTTACAGTAGCTACAGGAGGAACAGGCTTGGCATCTTTAGGTGTCTGGGGAAAATTCATTGGGGCCGTATTATCTGGGGCTGCAGGTGGATTTACAGGAGGATTTTCAAGGGGGCTCTTATATGGAGGATCAGCTAGGGATGCATTAAAGGCGGGCTTTAAAGGTGCTGCAATAGGTGCAGCAACTGCTGCTGTTTCATTTGGTATTGGAGAATTGGTAGATAAAGTAGGGTTAGGCGGTGCTTTTAGCAAGCTTGGAACTGGGGGGAAATTTGCTAGGTTAGGTATTAAAACTATTGGACATGGACTAACACAAGGAGGAGTCACGGAACTAAATGGCGGCGAATTTCTACACGGCTTCCTTTCAGGCAGTATTTCAGGGCTCACAGGTGACACCATAGGAAACATCAATAATACAGGGTTAGAACTATTAGCTTCTGCCATTGTAGGAGGTACGGTCTCAAAAATTGGTGGTGGAAAATTTAGCAATGGAGCTTTTACTGCCTCATATGTCTATTTGTTTAACCATTTGATGCACAAAGTGAAATCTGCTTTTCAAGCAATAAAAGAAACTACTATACAAGTAGTTAAGAAAGTGGATGATCATATTGAACGGTATGGATACATATATAGCGCATCTGGTAAAATAATTGGAACAGTGATTTTTGTCGCGAACCCAGTAAGCGGAGCAGTGGGAGCCATTTTTTGGGGAGTTGCTATTCTAGATAGCTACATGCTTTCTCAAGACATTAACAACATGGCTTACTCTATAGAACAAGGAGATTATAATAGTTTTTATAAACAAGCAGGCTGGAAAATAATTGAGCTTGGCACATCAAAAGGCATAGGTAAAATGCTTGGTAAAATCGACGATGAAGCTGGGAGGAAAATTTTAGAAGGTCTCTGGGAAGGATATTACGGGACAGTAGAAGACGCCCTTGAAGATGGAAAAATGTATTAATTATAAAAACTCAATCATCATGAAAAATACAATATCATTTATCATAATATTAATCGCCATCCAGGTAGGAAAATCACAAATCACTTTTTCATATGATGGAAATGGCAACCAAGTTTCAAAGCAAACCATCACACCCATATGGGATGCAAATATTGTAGCAGACAATATCGTTTGTGAAGGAGAAGCCTTGGAATTAAATGTCGTTACAGATGACAATTCTACCTTTGAATGGGCAGATGGTTCCACCGCTTCCTCAGCAATGATAGTCGTCCAAGACAACAGTACATTTACAGTCACCGTTACATCTTCTTGGGGATGTACCAAGAAACTAGAACATCCATTTGAAGTCATCCCATCACCTTCTCTTGATAGCATCTCAGGAGAGCTAATGGTCGATGCCAATTTTAGCATATACACCTATACAGTACATGGAGGAATAGGTTCTTATTACGAATGGATTATAGAAGGAGGCACCATTACTTCAGGCCTAGGTTCAAACACCGTTTCTATTCAGTGGGAAGCAGTACCTCATGGTGAAATTCATGTGTTAGAGATACCACAACAGGGATGTCCCAGCGATACTCTTTTTTCTCAAGTAAACATTCGGGTAGAACAAATTATTCCACTTCATGATTCTTGGAATTTAATTTCTACGTACCTGACTTTTGATGACATGTCTCCTGCAAATATTTTTCATTCGGAATTAGGTAGCAACTTGGAAAAAGTCAAAGATATTTTTTCAGTATATGATCCTAATGCTCCTGACATATTCAATACATTGCAAGAGCTAGAAGATGGTGCAGGATATTGGATGGATGTACAAAATGGAACCGATCTCATTTTGAAAGGAAGACTTTTAGATCCAGAGAAGACGACCATTCAGTTACAACAAGGTTGGAATTTAGTCGGATATCCTTGTACCAACCCGCAGCCTGTTGAAACAGCTTTGGCAGACATAATTCCATCGGTCGAGAAAGTGAAAAATATTTTCTTGAGTTACGATCCTTCAGCACCAGAAATTTTTAATACACTGAGTCATATGCAGCCAGGAGAAGGATATTGGATTAAAGTGAATCAACCGGTTACTTTTCATTATCCTGTGCCCGAAGATTCAGAGCGATTATACCCTATAGCTTTTGATGAAATAATGGAAACTACGGGATGGAATCCCATACCCTATTCCAATAGTTCTATTTGTCATGCCGAAGTAACTATGAATGATTTGCCTATTCAAGGTACAGGATATATAGGTGCATTTGTAGGCGAAGAATGCAGAGGGATAAGTTTTGTAAATCTATACGAAGAACAAACCGTTATTTCTATGGTCATCAATGGAGAACAGGAGGAAAAATTACACTTTAAATTGTTTTTGGATGGCAAAGAATTTACTTCGGATTTTAAACCTTCTTTAATTCCGGGCCAGAGTTTTTCTCAATCTATCATCATTCCTTTCTATAATTTGGAAACTTCAATATCACAAGAAAATCATTCGGATCTGAACCTACAAATCGGGCCCAATCCTTGTTCCGATGAAGTCAACATATACATAGAATCCCAAGAAACCTATGATTTAGAAATTTCTTTATTTGATATTTTAGGAAATACACTCTTACTTTCTAGAAAAGAATATATTACAAAAGGAAACTCTTCTATTAATATTGATTTAGAAGAACTCAGCAATGGGACTTATCTATTAGAGATAAGATCTCAAAACTCCAAGGAAATCCACAAGATCCATAAAACAGAATAGCACTTTAAATAACTACGCCAAGTAATTGATATACAATTACTTGGTGTAGTTAAATATTTATTATTTAAACTTATCTATATCATAATTGTAATTGTTCTTGATCCTGAATCGAGGTAGATTTGTATTGTCAATAGCTAAAGACTCATTACAATTTTTAATCAACATTAATAAAACAAAAATTATGAAATACATCATATCATTTCTAACAATAGCCATCATATTAACTTCCTTCAGTAGCGTTGAAGGAAAAAGGAACAACATTGAAAAATCCATGAATTATCAAATGAATTTCCAAGGCAAACTTTACGAAAATGGGAACCCTGTAAGCGGAAATCGATCTTTTACTTTTTCTATATCAACTCCCATAATTTCTTGGTCAGAGACACATAACAACGTAGAAGTAACGGAAGGTTTATACTCCCTAATTTTGGGAAGCATTAATCCATTACCCAATAACTTATTTGCAGAACAAACATCAGTGCCTATGACCATCGAAGTAGATGGAAACTCTCTCAATATAGTGACATTAAATGCTCCTATAGAAAGCGACCCTACTGTACCTGAAGAACTAAAAGACGGTATTCATATATCGGAAGTCATTGGCATGCCCAGCACCATCGATACATCCATCAGTAACGAAATACAAGTCCTTTCTCTGAACGGGGACACCCTTTTCATATCTGGGAGTAACCATGTAATTCTTCCGAACACAGAGCAAAATGATTTTACAGAATTACAAGTCGGCTCACCTACCATAACTAATCAGACCAATGCCGCTAGTTTGGGAGGCATAGCAGAAACTTATCAAGCTTCTGTATGGCAATCATTTTTACCAACTATTAATGGAGAAGTTACCAGTCTTACACTCTTCTTTAATAATATTAACGATGGAGTACTTCAAGTCAATTTTTATTTAGGTGAAGGAGTAAACAGCCAAGCTATTTACAGTTTCAATTTGAATCCGAATTTTTATCCTGCGACAGCAGCCGTTACTCAATATTCGATTCCCATACCTAATCCCCTTATGGTTGCTGCATTTCAACAATATACCTTCAGCGTTGTCAATCTATCGGGAACAACAACGGCGTTCCAATACGATGCTTCAGATCCATATGATGCGGGAAGAGCGAACACTTCTGCCAACCACGACCTGAACTTCATCGTCAACATGCAATACAATACGGGATATAATTTCGTGATTACCCCTGAAGGAAATGTAGGGATAGGATTTGACAATCCCTCTGTTCCTTTACAAGTGAATGGAGATATTCATGATGAGCATGGTGCTTTGGTCCCTGCTGGAACTGTCATGGCTTTTGCTGGACAAAATATACCTGCAGGTTGGAAATTATGTGATGGCTCAGCATTGGACATCAATGAACACCCCGATTTATATCAATCCATTGGTGAATTATGGGGATATGGCGGAGATGGTGCCGGAGGGCAATATTTCTCTTTACCCGATATGCGAGGTAGGTTCCTAAGAGGTACCTCAAGAGGTTCTACTCAAGATCCGAACCGAGGTTCTAGAACTCCATTGGGAAATGGAGATTCCGACCAAACTGGGTCTTATCAGAACAATGCTACGAAAAGACCCAATACAAATTTTGTAACAAATACTGCTGGTGCCCATAGTCACACCTATACCAGAACTCATGGATTTGGGCACCTTTCAGGGTATCCAAGATTTGAATTTAAGAATGATGGTGGTGGCCCCTCATATTCCACCTCTTCTACTTCTGTGGCTGGAAACCATTCCCATACCATTACCGGAGGTGGAGATTTAGAAACCCGACCCAAAAATGTGTATGTCGATTATATCATCAAATTATAAATTAATATCATGAAAAATAAAATATTATTTTCTAACATCTTTATGATGACTTTAATCTCCTTGTTCCATTTTTCAGGACATCCAACCGAATCAGAAATTATATTAGTGACGAATGGGCATCAAATGAATTTCCAAGGGAAATTATATGAAAATGATAATCCTGTAAACGGTAATAAATCTTTCACATTCACGATTTCTACTCCCGATATTTCATGGACAGAAACTCACTTAGATGTAGAAATAACGGAAGGATTATATTCTATTACATTGGGCAGCATTAATCCTCTTCCGACCAATTTATTTGCTGAACAAGCATCGGTCCCCATGACGATCGAAGTGGATGGGAACCCACTTAACATAGTGACATTAAATGCACCAATTGAAAGCGATCCTTCTGTTCCAGAAGAATTGAAAGACGGAGTTCATATATCGGAAGTAATAGGTATGCCTGCCACACTAGATACATCACCCATCAATGAAATCCAAGTTCTTTCTTTAAATGGTGACACACTATATATATCAGGAGGGAATCATGTCATTTTACCCAAATCTGGAGAAAGTGAAATAACTGAATTACAAGTAGGTTCTCCTACCCTAAGCAATCAGACCAACGCTGCAAGTTTAGGTGGAATTACAGAAACCTACCAAGCATCAGCTTGGCAGTCTTTCCTTCCAACCATAAATGGAGAAATCACTAGCCTTTCGCTCTTTTTTAATAATATTAACGATGGAGTATTACAAGTTAATTTTTATCTAGGTGAAGGAGTAAGCAGCCAAGCTATTTACAGTTTCAATTTGAATCCGAATTTTTATCCCGCAACGCCTTCCGTTACACAATACACCATTCCTTTACCCAATCCATTATCGGTCACTGCATTCCAACAATATACGTTTAGTGTTGTGAATTTATCTGGCACGACAACCATCTTTCAATATGATGCCTCAGATCCATATGATGATGGTATTGCCAATACATCTTCCAATCATGACCTAAATTTCATAGTGAACATGCAATACAACACGGGCTATAATTTCGTAATCACTCCAGAAGGAAATGTAGGCATAGGTTTTGATAACCCCTCTGTTCCTTTACAAGTGAATGGAGATATTCATGATGAACATGGTGCTTTGGTGCCTGCTGGGACTGTCATGGCTTTTGCAGGACAAGACATTCCAGTTGGATGGAAACTGTGCGATGGTGCTTCATTAGGCATCAATGAATATCCTGACTTGTACCAATCTATAGGAGAATTATGGGGATACGGTGGAGATGGTGCTGGAGGACAATATTTTTCTTTACCCGATATGCGGGGTAGGTTTCTAAGAGGTACATCAAGAGGATCTACTCAAGATCCCAACCGAGACTCTAGAACTCCAATAGGTAATGGAGGCTCTAACCAAACGGGATCTTATCAAAATAATGCTACTAAAAGACCTAATACAAATTTTGTAACGAATACTACTGGAAACCATAGGCATCTAGTAGCCAGAAATCAAAAATCGAACGGTGTTGATCTGACAAGCTCTGGGCATACTTTAGCCAATTCAAGGTGGGTAGGTGAAGGAGGATTATATAATACCCATTTCGAATATGAATTTGGTGCTGTGCAGGGAAATCCAGAACCTAATGTAGGCAAAACAAGTTTGGCAGGAGCTCACTCCCACACTATTACTGGAGGTGGGGATGCCGAAACCCGACCTAGAAATGTGTATGTCGATTATATCATTAAACTTTAAATTAAAATCATGAAATCATTACATATCATAATTATATTTTTTGTTCCATTTTTTCTTATGGCTCAAGTCGAGAATCGACAATCCGTTATATCTAGTGGGGGTAATCAAGGGAATTATGGAATATATACAAGTCAAGTAACCGTAGGCCAAACGGCGAATATTTCCCATTCTGTGAATAATGCTGGAATAGATGGTACTATTGGTTTTCACACGATGGATCAAAACAATGAACCCATAGCTGATGCAGGGGAAGATTTCAATTCTAATGAAAATAGCCTAGTCTCTCTTGATGGATCTTCTTCTTACGATCCTAATGGGAATACAATCTCATATTTTTGGGAATCTTTAGATAGTAACATTTCTCTCATAAATGAAACTACTCAGAACCCATCATTTACAGCTCCCGAAGTAACGGCAGTAAAAAAGTTCAAGTTTAAACTTACTGTTTTTGATGGGGAACTTTATTCTATTCCAGATACGGTAGAAGTTACCATACGTGATTCTGAGTGGGAACCTGTAGTTTATACTAATTCTACCGTCGTCTATGGTATAGTCTCCTTGAATGGAATTCCGGCAGATAGTTGCGATTATGTTTCTGCTTATGTGAATGGAGAATGCAGAGGAATGACAGAAGTTGTGCTTTTAAATGGTTTGGCCTATGCTATATTCAATATACAAGGTGGACAGGTAGAATTAACTGAATTAAAAGTTTATGATTACAGTGAGGATAAGATATGTGTAGCGGATCAAACATTCACGACCAACCCCGGCGGAGATTTGGGGAGTCCTTCTAATCCTATTGTCATCAATGGAAATTGCATAAATCAGAATGGTATTTATGTAGATGAATCAGCCTCAGGAAATAATGATGGTTCTTCTTGGGAAAATGCCTATACAGATCTTCAGGATGCATTGTTAAATGGTGCTAATAAAGAAATTTATATCGCAGAAGGAATGTATAAGCCTACATCTACGACTTCTAGAGGAATTTTCTTCGAAATTCCAGATGGTGCTACTTTATTGGGTGGGTTCCCGATGGGGGGAGGAACTCGGGATCCGAGTCAGTATTTCACTATCCTTTCTGGAGATATTGATAGTGATGGCTCTCCAAATGGAAATTCCTTTCATGTAGTACGACTGAACAATATTTCATATGCTCTTTTGGACGGTCTCATTATACAAGAAGGCAATGCTAATAACATCAATTCTTTTGCCCGTTCAAGAGGTGGAGGTATTTATTCCTATGGTTCGAATTTTGATCTAGTTAATTGTATTGTCAGAACCAATCATGCTATTTTTGGTGGAGG
>JAHDHJ010000294.1 GCA_020631375.1 Saprospiraceae bacterium
ATGTACCCTAAGCCCTTTTTGTAAAGAAAAATGAAATAATAATAGCATTCATGAAAGTCATGGCATTTTCAAATTATCTAATATATAATGTGGGTGGAGCCGAACCTAGTTTGATTCATTTATTGGATGTGAAATATCCTGAATGTGAAAAAACTATTTATTCATTTGAGAAACCTGCAATTTATAAGACCAAGCCACTTCTATTGGAAATTCCGAAAGAAATCGGAATTAAATTTATTCCAAGGAAATTTGAATTTTCATTTTTGCCATTTTTAGAATATTGTTTAAATAGAGGTTTCTTAAAAAAGGAATTTGCTAAATTAGAAGAAGAACAGATGCTTGCTTCTTCTATCTATGCACCTGTTGCTTTGAATTTTTTCAATGGAAAAGGGAAAATTGTTTTTATTCAGTCAGATATGGATTTGGGGAGACTTAATAATCAAGAAGTGGGTTTGAGGTGGTTTTTGAAATCCATATATAATATATTCCAAAGCCCTTTTGTATATGTCTTTAGATCTGATTTAAGAAAGGCGATGTTGGATTGCGAAATAATATGTAATTCCAATTACACGAAGACATTAATAAAAAAATATTATGGAGTAGAAAAATGTTCTGTTAAATATCCGATAGTAGATGAAGTAAAATTGTTGAAATCGTTTCAAGATAATAAAATTGAGATTGAAAATAGAGGAATCGTTTTTATTGGCGATTCTGCACATAAAGGTTTGAATGTAGCAAAGGCTATAAGCAGGGGCTTGGAAGATTATGTATTTTATTTTTTTTCAAAAAGAATAAAAGAAAAAGAAGTGGAGGGAAATATAAACTATATGCCTTGGGTAGTAGATGTTGCTGAAGCATATAAATTTGCTGAACTTGTAATTGTTCCATCCCAATGGGAAGAGACCTATGGAAGAGTAGCCAGAGAAGCCGACGTGCTTAGTATTCCTGTCTTAGTTTCAAATATAGGAGGTTTGCCAGAGGCAGTTTCTTTGAAAAAAGAATGTTTGGTGGATGATTATAAAAATCCGGAAGCATGGATTAAACGAATAAAAGAAACATTAGATCATGGAAACTAAAATCTCAGTTTGCATGGCAACATATAACGGACTTGCATTTGTAGAAAATGCAATAAATTCTATTCTTAAACAATTGTCAGAAGGAGATGAATTATTAATAATTGATGATTGTTCTACGGATGGCACATGGGAATTTATTAATAGTTTGAAAAATGAAAAAATAAGATTAATTCGAAATAAAAAAAACATAGGAGTTGGGAATAATTTTTGTAAAGGACTTGGCGAGTGTAAAGGAGACTTGGTTTTTTTAGCTGATCAGGACGATGTTTGGAGCGAAAATAAAATTGATTTTATCAAATCTTATTTTCGCCAAAATAGGGAAGTTGATTTAATTGTCCATAATGCAGAAATTGAATTGAATGGAGAATTACTGAGAGAAACGATTTTTGATTTAAATAAAAGCAGGACGGGGTTTTTCAAAAATATGAAGAATAATGCGTTCATGGGTTGTTGTATGGTACTTAGAAAAGAGGCACTTAATTCTATCATTCCTAAAATAAAAATAACTCCATTTTATCATGATCATTATTTTGGTCTTATGGCTACATTACAACAAAAAAATATTGTTTTTCTGCCAGGGAAATTACTTAGGTTTATTCGACATGATTCCAATGTTTCTTTACTGAATAAAAGGAGAAATATATTTAATGTTATTTTGGATAGGGGAATACTTGTATTAATGTTGTGTGTTAATTTTTTTTTGAAATCAAAATAACTTTCCCTGAACCACATCAGGCAAAAGCCTAAACGACATTCGATGATATTTCGTAGCGCCATGTAAACGAATGGCATTTCTATGGGCTTTGGTTGGGTAGCCTTTGTTGCTTGACCAAGAATAATTCGGAAATTCTTTATTTATTTTTTCCATGTATTCATCCCGATATGTTTTTGCCAAAATGGATGCTGCTGCAATAGAAAGGAATTTTCCATCTCCCTTGATTATGCATTCGTAAGGAATGTCATTTTCAGTCCTAAACCGATTGCCATCAATTAATAAGATTTCTGGTTTTAACTTTAATTTACCTACTGCCTTATTCATTGCTTCGAAAGAAGCATTCAGTATATTTATTTTATCAATTCTTTTTGGCGTACAAAAGTCAACAGCATAGGCCAAAGCATCTTTTTCTACAATTTCCCTTAAATGGTTTCTTTGTTTTTTTGATAATTGTTTGGAGTCGTCAAGCAATTCATTTTTATAGTCCTTAGGTAAAATTACGGCAGCGGCATAAACCGGTCCGGCAAGACAACCCCGTCCCGCTTCATCGCAGCCGGCTTCTATCAAGTTCGGATGTAAAAAAGATTTAAGCATGAGAAAATGAATTATTCAAATTCGGGTAATTCCATATCATCCATTTGGTATTCGTATTCCACTTCGAATCCGGATTCGGCAACCATGAAATTAATGATTTCTATCATTTTATTTCCCTCGTCTTTGGCTTTGGGAATTAATTCGCTTTCCAAAGCTTTTTCCCGAATGAATTCTTTTGCACTTTTATTCAATGCAGTTAATTCTTCTTTTGAAAAAGAATTAAAAGTACTTTCCTGAATATCAAAATATTCAAGGTCGTGTTCCAATGCGATAATTTCCGGGTCTGGAATATTGCTAATAATAATTTTACGATTCGTATGATCTACTTCGATTTTCATTTTTTCCAAATCATAACCCACAGAAACTTTTGCCTTGACAATAATCAAAGCCCGTTTCTTAAACGAAGGAGAAAATAATGGAAACAATAAAGGATTTCCTGCTAGTGGTTTCCAAATATTTTCATGTTCATAAATTTCAGAAAATTGTCCCTCTACAGAAACTAATTTGGCTACTGTCTTAATCTTTTCTAAAAGAACGGTTGATTGTTCTTCTACACTTGTGGTTGGTGTGGACATCCATTTATAAGTCATCCATGCTCCTCCAGAAAATACCAGAAGAAGTATGGCAGCATAAATAGAATATTTAACTAATTTATTCATAGTTAATGATTGTCAGGTAAAATTAAGCTTTTTATCATTCTAAAGTTATAACGAAAAAGAAAACCGTTTTTGTCTTTAATAAACAAACTTCAAAAAGCAAAAAAAGAATCCCCATTTGGAAATCCTTTTTTATAACTTAATGTGAGAATCACAAAATTCAATCCGCCCTCATATCCACATAAGCCCTCAGGTCCTCCAATTGTTGATCCGTCAATTTCTCCAAAGAATATTGGGGCATATATGCCCTTTTTCCGGGGTAGGAGGGCGCTCCATATCGGGAAACCTGATAAATAGAATACCTATCATATTTGGGGATGTGGCGTTTCAAATGTTGGAAAGTCATTTTATCATCATCCAATTCATACATGGAATATTTTTTATCCTCATGACAATGCAAACAACTCAGTTCATAAACCAATTTTCCATTTTCCGGGTCTCCGGTGATTCCGGGAAATCCGGCTTTGGCATCTTTAGGAGTTAAGCCGAACTGAGCAGGAACCGCTTTGATATATTTGGATTGGATAAGTTTTTTTGCATCTTCTGAGTTTCCTGCTTTATTAATTTCAGAATAATCATCTTCCGATAAATTCAAATCTCCCATTTTTAATTCCAAAGACCAAAAATATGCCAATACGGCATCCAATTCCCATTTTTTCATAGGTCGCCCTTGGGCACATTCTACAGCACACAATTGTATGGCCTCCCTTAAATCCTTGTGTGATTTAATAATTCTGGGATTGCCCAAATATTTTTTTTGATAATCACCATTATAAAAAGATGTCCGGTTTACGATGCCGTAAAGGGTAGTTCCTTGGAGAAATGGCAAATTGTTTTCTCCCGCAAATTCCAATCTTTTCTGAGGGTCGGCAGAACTCAAATCCGGATCTTCTTTGACTAGGTTATGGCAAGAAATGCACTTGAAATGTTTACTCTGTTGTCTTGTTTTTTTTCCGTTAGGTCCTTTTGTTTTTCCTTTTGTCACCAATTCCATACCCTGTTGGATCATTTTCTCTCTGGGACTATTCATTGCATGGTTAGGAAGGCTTTCGCCCAATGATTTCAGTGCATCCCAAACAGGAGTTGTTTTGTCTATGTTAGCGTTTTGTTTCTCAGAAGTGAATCCACCGAAAAACAAAATGGTAGTCAGAATAATAACAAATGGAAATACCCTTTTCATA
>JAHDHJ010000295.1:0-2332 GCA_020631375.1 Saprospiraceae bacterium
AATAGCATCTGCTTCTCTTTCTACGTCTTTTATTTTTTGTCCTTCATAATTGTAATATGAAATAATATGCTTTGATTCATCTTTTACTAATATTCTTTGATTATCTACAGGTCTGACAAATGGAAATTCTTTAGGTAAAATAGCTTCACCTTTTTTATTGTATAATTGTTGGGAGCCGTTATGGGTAACTAAATATCCAAACGGAGTATATTCTGGCTTTTTCGTTCCAACCATAATGTGATCCCCTAAGATTAAAATGTTATCATTTGTCAATAAACCATCATGAAATTTTTTAGGAGTAGATTTGTAATTCCTGCTATCAGAAAATTTATTGGTAAAATTTCCAGTCTTTGTATTTAGAGCAATCCAAGAGGTATGGTCTACTCTTAAGAACCAGTATCCCATTTCGAAAAAACCAGCCTTAAATGATTCTTTACCAATAATTTCTATTTTATTATTAATAACAAAGAAACGTTCTGAATAATTTTTCCTGGCAATAGAATATCCACCGTTGAATTCCCATGCTTGTAGGAATTTTGTTTTAATAATTGGATTGTTGAAATTATCAATAATAAATCCTTTACTAGGGATGAAAAATATATTTTCCCCTAGATTTTTAATTGTGGAATAATTGCATGGAACGACTTCTCCGAAATTCAATTTATATATTCCCCAATCTTTCCCTTTTTGGACAGGAATATTTCCGTCTTTGACCTGATGTAATATATTATCATATAGAAATGGGACAACTTCGTTTTTATCGTAATCAATAACACCGAATATTCCATTTCGTTGTGCAATGAAATATCGTTTATCCTTCAATGGTTTCAAACTTTGAAAGGCTGTTGATAATATTTGTTTTTCATCCGAAATTCGCCATTGTTTTTTTTTTTATTTCGACTGGCATAAATATAGGTTCCATCGGTATGGCAATATTCATAAATAATGTCTCTGATGATTTTTCCGTTTTCATCGAACAAACCCCAAGAGCCACCTGAGGAATAACTTCCTTCCCTGCTATTCGGAACATTAATACCGACGCTGAAATATCCAGCATAATAATTAATAACATCATAATTCGGTTCCAATATTATTTTTCCAAAATTATCTATAGCACCAACTTTGAAGTTGTGCCTGTCATTTTTATAGTGATCGTATGTTGTGCCGCCTTTATATACAATAGCTCTTTTGTTAAGTTTTTTATACCATTTGATATCTTGGTAAGTAGGTTCCAATATTAATTTACCCTTCTCGTCAATCAAGCCATATTTACCATCTTCAATTACGATATATTGTACAGGGTTTTCAAAAATCGGTTTTATTCCGTCAAATCTGTGATCATGTATTTTTCTTCCTTTCTTATTATATACCGCCCACTTGTTTTCTTTTTTCAAAAAGAAAAGATCAGATTTCGCATGAGAAAATAATGGCAAGAAGAATAAAATGCTAAGTATGGCTATTGATGTTTTTCTCATAGTGCAATTCGGAATAAATGTTTATTACTAAAATATAATAAATGGTTTTCATCCTCAAAATAGAGGGACGCTCTGGGACGGAAATAAGGTGATCGAGCTGATTTTGTAGGGTATGGGACATTGTCACGTTGTTGACTCACCGCCTTATATTCCCATGTCTTCCCGTCATCTTCCGAATACAATAAAAATGAACGATGTAGAAGAGCGACTTTTCCATTACCATCTTCGGCTACTACGGCACCATTTCCAAACATCTGACCGAATTTAAAAATCGGGATGGGCATATTTTCTTTCATTTTTATAAACCCGCCATCTTTATATCCAAATGTATCTTCTAAATCTTCTAGGTGGTCATTATTGTCAAATAATTTTTCCCAGGATTTCCCTCCGTCTCGACTGATATAATGTAGGCTGCCTGTCGGAGAGTTATTGTATCGTTTTAGGATAACGGTATTTTCTTGAGGGGTTTTGAAAAAAGCAGGAGTCTGGCCGTATATCTTATATTGAAGCGTCCAAGTCTCTCCTGCATCTTCAGTCCGGTAAAAAGCAGAATAGTCATCATTATATTCTCCTAGAGCATATCCGACATTTGGGGTAGCAAATGTCATTTCTTTAAGGCATAGTGTGCTTAAGTTGATATCCTTATTCCAGTTGCGTCCTGAGTCTGTTGATTTCAGGACATGGGTTCCGCCTGTTAGCCTGTTTTCTATGATGGCAAATGCAATGGGATGATTTGGCGAAGCGATATCCTCTATATATTCCCATTCCTTTTCAAGTGGAATTTTCGAAATGGACCAGTTTTGATCATATGCTTGTTTGATGAAAACCTCAATGTTAGAGGACGCGATGAATCCATT
>JAHDHJ010000295.1:2342-4200 GCA_020631375.1 Saprospiraceae bacterium
CTTCCATTTCCTGAACGAATTTTCCTTTGGGAACATGCATCAGTCTTATATCAGGCAATAATTGTTCTTCTTTAAAACTATCCACTTCGAAAAGACTGAGCTCCTGATTTGTTATAACTGAACCATCCAAAGGTTTCAGTTCAAAAAGTGCTTGGTATTCATATGGAATCTGGAATCGGCCTTCTTGGAACTCCAATTCCATGCCTGTTCCTTCTGTTCTGATTTCCATCAAGCCCTTCTTGTTTTTCTTTTTGAATTTGAAAATATTATCCCTCGAGGTTGGGTAGCCTTGGTGTAATCTGTATGTGAACCCTTTTTCTGCCTTTACTTTTTCGTTATTCCATTTTCCGGCATCCCGATATTGGTTTTTATTCAAATCTTCGATTTCGACTGAAATTTTTTCCTTGGATTCCTTTGGGAAAGTAAACTCACAATGCCTGTTCATGATTTCGGGAGGAATAGTTTGGGCAATAGAGGTGTACGAAAGAATAAAAAGAAATAGTAAAAGGTAATACTGGTTCATGAGGGTGTGGGCTTGGTTCGTTAGAAATGATGTCGTTGTTCCTACGGATGGTGGGTGGCTATTATTTTTTTGACTATGATAAAAGAGTGGAGTTTAAGACGGATAACAATAATGAACAGATTTTCTACTTTTTTTTGGAACTATTCGTAGGCTTTTTCATTGAAAACCAAATCTTTTTCGGTTCAACTTTCGTCTTGTATGGGCTAAACATGAACAACAAGGTTCAGACATTATCCAAAAATCGTACATTTGCGACTGTATTATTCCGAAACGCTTATTCTTATTCAATGGACACCATAAGGGAGGAAGGAAGCTTCAAGTATCTGGAGGTAGGACCAGAAGATGGGGAAGTATTGTTACTTCTACACGGGCTATTTGGTGCCCTTAGTAATTTTCAAGGTATAACGGGACATTTCCAAAAGACGCATCGCGTTATTGTTCCCATTCTTCCTATCCTTGAACTACCCATTAAAGAGGTCTCGGTAACGGCCTTAGTGGAGTATGTACGTGATTTTGTGGATTTCAAGGGATTTGACAAAGTGAATGTCCTAGGGAATTCATTGGGTGGACACGTCGCTCTGTTGTATGTGCTTGATCATCCTGATAAAGTCAGTTCCGTTATTCTTACTGGAAGTTCCGGCTTGTTCGAAAGTGCTTTTGGTACGGGTTTTCCACAACGTGGGAACTACGAGTATATCAAAAAGAAAACCGAGGATACGTTCTACAGTCCTGAAATAGCCACCAAAGAGTTGGTTGATGAAGTATTCTTGACAGTCAGTGATCGTAATAGAGCCATCCGTGTAATTAAGACAGCCAAGTCTGCCGTACGTCATAATTTAGGTGATAAATTACATGTTATCAAAGCTCACCACCTTTGGTTGCAGATAAGTTCAATGAACTGATTCCTCATTCAGAACTACACTGGATTGATAAGTGTGGTCATGCGCCTATGATGGAGCATCCTGATAAATTTAACCAGATTTTAGGTGATTTCCTTTCGAATATCAACTAGATTTCCCTTATAGTTGGAACGTTCTTGAGCAGCCCTCTTGTTTATCTTTTCGTTAAGACAAACACAAGCCTTATTTGTCTTTGGCAACCCAACAAATATTAGTATATCTTTATTGTAGGGAAATTACCCCCATTATAATCAGATGGAAAAAAGGGAAATCGACATTCTCATTATTTCTGATTCCCACTTGGGAACCTTTGGTAGTCGCGCCAAAGAATTGCTGAACTATTTACGTAGTGTCCAGCCTAAGCTCCTTGTGCTTAATGGTGATATTGTAGATATGTGGCAGTTTAACAAATATTATTTTCCTGATGAACATACTG
>JAHDHJ010000035.1:0-19112 GCA_020631375.1 Saprospiraceae bacterium
AAATTAAAACAAGCTCTTATAAAAAGGGGTTCCATGAAAATGGAATCCCTTTTATTTTTTAGTTTATCTTTATCAAAATTTACAATTCATGATCAACGGGGGGTTAATACTCATATTTATACTTGGTTTTCTTGCTATTTTACAAAACGTTGTAAAAATCATTCGACAACAAAAACATGTCGATGATTATAAATTAAGAAAAATAATAGATACGACTATAAAATACGACAAGGATTATGATGCGGTTATCGGTCATTTAGGGCTTTGCGAAAAGTGCCAAAAAAGATTGGACGAAATTAGCAGGGAATGATTTTTAATGCAGAATTAATAATTAACAATGAAAAATGATTCGTATATCTCATTAATTTATAAAAGGCTCCAAAAAGAAATTAGCGAATCTGAAAATAAAGATTTGCAATCTTGGTTGGATGCCAATCCTGAACATGAAGAAATTGAAAGGAATTTACGGAATGAATGGCATTTGAGCGGTAATTATGAACCGAGTATTAAATCGAATCCAGACGAAGATTAAGCGTAAAACACAACAGATATTAGTATTTAGATTCTAGTACCTAGATTTATAATGATTTTCTACGAAAATCATCCGACTAATATGAGAAGTTCCTAATGTCTAAATATCTAAAGTCTATTGCGTCTTGCACAAATGAATTAATTCAGCACATAAACACACTTACTATTTTTTAAAATGAAAAAAGAATTATCCGTTTTTGACATAGGAATATTAGGCGATTTGGATGCCACGGGAATAGCAGAAAAAATTAGGCAAAAAGAATTCACTGCACAAGAAGTTCTGGATTGTGTAAAAAAAAGGGTTGAGATTTCCAATCCGGATTTGAAAGCCGCTGTTTCCAGTAATTATGAATTGAACAAAATAAAAACCGAGGGCGTTTTCGCAGGTGTGCCCATGTTCATTAAGGATTTAATCAATGTAAAAGGTTTTCCCAATAGAATGGGTTCCGCCGCCATTCCGGATAATATTCAAAAAAAGGATGATAAGGTTATTGCACAGATTTTGGCGACGGGATGTCATGTCGTAGGAAAAAGTGCGACATCGGAATATGGTTTTCTACCCTCTTGCGAAACTTATGTAAACGGTGCTACCCAAAACCCTCATAAATTCGGATATTCTACCGGTGGCTCATCTGGTGGTGCGGGAGCATTGGTCGCAGCGGGGGTCGTTCCGATAGCCCACACGATGGACGGAGGAGGTTCTACCAGAATTCCTGCAAGTTGTTGCGGACTGATTGGACTGAAGCCATCCAGAGGAAGGGATATAGAATCTCCTACTAAAAAATTACCCTTGGACATAGTGAATCATGGCATAGTAAGTCGCACTGTTCGGGACACTGCGAATTATTACCATGCTACGGAACGGTTTTATAAAGCTCCGAAATTACCAGAAATCGGGCTCGTGCAAAATCCGTCTAAAAAGAGATTGAAAATAGCCGTGTTTACCCAAGCTCCTACGGGAATCGAATGCCATGATGATGTCAAGGAAGTTGTTTTGAATGCAGGAAAAATCTGTAAAAATCTGGGACATGAAGTAGAGTATATTTCCAATCCTTTTTCAGATCCAGTGGTTTTGGATTTTCTGACGTATTACTCCATGCTCGCTTGGGGAACGAATAATTTAGGCAAAATTATTAATAACAAAGGTTTCAAAAAGAAAAAGGGCGAATTATTCACTAGGGAATTGAGTGCGTATTTTTCCAAATTGGCATTCCTCTATCCGGGAGCCATAAAAAGATTAAAAAAACAAGTACCAAAAGAATATAAAAAACTCACCAATAAATATGATATCTTATTAAGCCCGACCCTAGCTGCTCCTGTTCCTGAAATCGGATATTTCGGAACGGAAGTTACTTTATTTTCTATGGTCATGAGATTGAATAACTATGTTAGTTATACAACTATCCAAAATGCTACGGGTTCACCTGCTATTACATTGCCAATGGGCAGATGCAAAAATGGATTGCCTATCGGACCACAATTCGCTACGAAAATAGGCGGGGAAAAAATGCTGTTGGAGTTGGCATTTGAATTAGAGGAAAGCGGAGTTTTTGTTATGTAAAAAAAGCGGTTGTCGCAAAACGACAACCGCACCGAAAAATCAATCATAATTATACAAACTCTTCTATTTCCTTTATCTATTAATTTGTAGATAGCCTTGATAGATTCCATTCTTGTCATCGCTATCCTTATCCAGTTTCAGTATATAAAAATAAGTACCATCGGGCAAGAAATTCCCTTCCCAATCGCCATGCCATTCATTATTATATCCTTCTTTCTCATAGACTCGGTTACCCCATCTATTGAATACGCATAGATAGTTGTTAGGATAATCCTCTATACCATCTATGTAGAACACTTCGTTGAGGTCATCCCCATTGGGCGAAAGTGCATTAAATATCGTGAGTTCCTCACAGGCAATATATACATAAACCGTCGCCGTATCACAACCATTCGGATTACAGACTACATATTGGAATTCATCCGTTACCGAACAGACTCCGGGGTCGGGCGAATAAGTTATCGTACAGTCTAGGTTCGTATTCGTTGTGCCATAAATTGGATCCGTTAGGACATACAATGTATCTATGACACCGAATATAGTGTCGTTTGCCTTAACATTAACAACCACGGGAACATCTATGAAAGTAGAATCATAATCGTCTATGGCTATTGGCAAATCAAAATTCTCAATCACCGTTATACAATAATATGTAGTGTCACTGAATCCTAAATCATCATAGAGTACTATACAAGCAGTATCCGTACCCAATTCTAAAACAGACTGATAGGTTACGCACCAAGTCGTTTGATCTACAAAGAATTCAACTACTCCCGTGGATTCATCCTCACATATATTTTCTGCATAGAGCAGATTACCCACCAGTTCCGTGGTGTCCAAACAATGAGTGGCTCCGGGTCCGATGAATATCGTATCGCAGAATATTTCCGGTGTCGTATTCACGACCAATGCATGGACAATGACGGTATCTATATTCCCGAATTCATCCGTAACGGCAAGGCATAAGGAATCCAAACCTACATCCACTCCCCAA
The DNA here is from genome assembly GCA_020631375.1 of Saprospiraceae bacterium. GTDB lineage: Bacteria > Bacteroidota > Bacteroidia > Chitinophagales > Saprospiraceae > JAHDCE01. The sequence continues at coordinate 3,087 of JAHDHJ010000035.1, forward strand.
TACGTCACACACCAAGTAGAAGTGTCCACAGAATATTCAATCAAATCCGTTAGGTCATCACAATAATTTATCACTCCTGTAATTTCACCACCTAAATCCGTCAAGGTATCCAAGCAAATCACGCTGGTATCCGCCGCAATAACCAAAGTATCGTAAATAACCTCCGGTCCGGATGGATATACATGAACTACGAAATTGAATGTATCGCAATTATTCAATTCATCACAAACCAATATGCAAGCCATATCCGTTCCCGGAGTAATTCCCGTATAGGAAATACAAGGTACAGCAGGATTATCTATCGTGAATATTACCGATGTACCTGATGAATCAGGGCAGATATTTTCTATGGAAGCGATTGTATTCCCCTCCAATGTCGTATTATCAAGAACAGCCATGACGTCAAAACAATAAGGATCCACCACAGTACCTAACAGTATCGTATCTGTGAGCCCATATTCAAATGTATTGCAAACGAAACTTACGATTAAGGTATCTGCACATGAGTTTTCATTGTTGATAATAACTAGTTCATGCTCTCCTTCTCCTGATATTGGAATGGCAACGCCGTTTGCAGCTGAATTAGGATTGGCACTCAAACCTTGAACCAAAGGAGGAACAATTCCCAGTTGATAAATTCTCATCTCGCCATAGCCAAATGGATCACCTGTCGATTGATTGATTAATTCAAAAGGATTTTGCACCCATAATCCATTAGCATCCCAAATATTCATTGAATCCACTAATGCTGTGAAATTTGGAAATTCTCCGGAATATATTTGTCCATCCAATTCCCAACTATCCAAGAAATATGGCCCGTTATTTCCATCTCCAAACAAAATACTATACATATATGATACGCTAGAAGTAATATTACAACCTATTACATCAGGATTAGATAACATTCCATCTATATAAATATCATAATCTGTTGTAAAGAATTCCTCAGCGGAAATACCTGCACAAACATTTATCGTATCACCACAATTTGAAGTCTCGAATATCAATGAATCCATTCCGTCAAAATATTCGCATTCCGGACATAATTCCGGTAAAAAGATATTGTCCGCAATCTTAGAGCAGCCATTATCATCCGTAACAGTCAAACTATATGTTCCTACGGTCAAATCCATAAGGGTTTGAGGATCTGATGTTCCAGGTAATACATCCCAATCGAATGTATAAGGAGCTGTTCCTCCATTTGTCACAGCATCCAACATGCCCAACTCTCCGGAATCAGGGCAACCTACATAGGTAGCTATAATGTCCAACTCTAATTCTTCAGGTTCATTGATAACAAAACATTCACTGGCTTGTAAGACGCCATTGCCATCTGTTACATTGATACAATAATTACCTGCCTCCAAATTCGTATCCGCAAATAGATTCACTCCATCTGTCACCACTACTGTAGCAGGCTGTACAAATCCGGCATCATAAGCTACATTATAAACAACTAAACCATCTCCTGCACCATTACAAGTTATATTTATAATATCATCAATCGTAATCGTAGCGGTTCCGGGAACATTATTCAGTATGGTTATCGTAATTTCATTTTCGCATCCCGTAACTTCATCCGTCACTACGATTACATAAGTTCCCGCTGACAAATCAGAACGGGCATCGCCCATCCCACCATCGCTCCAGAAATAGGTGAATGTTCCACTTCCTCCTGTTGCTACAATATTAGCTGCACCATTCGCCATATTTGGGTCTGGTAACATTGTTATATTAGCTGCCAATGTGAAAGATGGTACTTCCGGTATTTCTACCATAATGGCATTATAACACAATGTATCATCTACCGTAGTGAATATTACTTCATAGACACCTGCTGCCAAATCATTCCTGTCGTCTCCAGTCATTCCATCAGGCCAAGTATAAATATGGTCTGTTGGCAATAAGGTGGCAGAGCCATTCATTCCTCCACAATCCGCAGCAGAAATATTATCAATTTCCGCATCTGGTCCATCTTGGTTTGTCACTAATATATACACAGAATCAGAACAAGCCGTATTGATCGGATCCATGACATCCACTAGATATACTCCCGCAGGAATATCGGAAAGCATATTTCCATCGGCACTTACTGTTCCTACACCTGACGGCGTCCATTCATAGACAAAACCAGCTGGATTTTCTGTCAAAATCACTTCGGCAGAACCCGTTGACAACCCACATGCCGATTCAAAAACCAAAGTATAATCTATTGTTGGACCTTGACAATTCGTACATTCAATCGGAAGATCATAACCGACTACCGAACAGCCATTTTCATCACTAACAACTACGCTATAAAGTCCCTCAGGCAAATTATCTCTATCTTCCATATTCGATATTCCGGCAAGGTCTATCCAATCGAAAGTATAATTCCCTGTCCCTCCTGTCACAATAACGTCGATAGCTCCATTATCAGCACAAGCACCAGAAATAGAAAACCCTACTTCTAATTTTTCCGGTTCTGTTATTTCAAAGCAATCTCCGCCTGCTACACAACCGTTCGCATCCCTGACTTCTATGCAATATTGTCCAGCTCCTAATGTACCATTCGTAAAGCTTTGTGTGCCATTCGTAATGATAATTTGTCCCGGTCCTTGGAAAGTCGGTGATAAATCAACATCAAAATCAACTCCACCATCCATTGCTCCAAAACATGTTATATTCACAATATCATTAATGGCAACATCAGCTACTCCGGAGACATCACTATCTATTAATATGAATGTTTCGGAAGCCTCGCATCCGTCACCAGCCAAATCAACGACATTTACAGTATGGACTCCCGCAGAAATGCCTGTTTCTGTCATGCTATTTCCTCCTGTACTCCAATCGTATGAATATGTACCACTTCCATTGGCTACATTTGCTGTGACTGTTCCATCTGAATTTCCGCAAGTAGGAGCAGTATCTATATTGATATTAATATCCAAATTATTGGTTTGACCAATATTCACTTCTATTACACCTGTACAATCAGGTGTTGCAGGATCAAAATAAGTAACAAAATATGTGCCTGCTGGCAAATCATTTCTAGTAGAACCCATACCGCTTATTGGTGCCCAATTATAAGTATAGGCAGCTGGCAATAAGATAGCAGATCCATTCGCCGAAGCACAATCCGCATCAGTAGTAACAGGCTCTCCATCTAATTCTGGTGCATCTTCGTTTGTCAATGCAAATTGTACAACATCAAAACAAATTCCATTAGGCTCTGAAACTGTTACAGAATAAGCACCCGATGGCAGTTCAGTTCTAATATTTCCAGTTGACCCTACTGTTCCTACATTAGGTTCCCATGTATAAATCAATACCGCAGGGTCTACATTTACATTAATAATAGCAGAACCATCCGAATTGCCACATGTTGCTTCAAATATCGTTACACTTTCAATTTGCGGTTCGTATAAACAATCCGTACATTCTATAAGCAAGTCAGCTCCAATAATAGAACAAGAATTCCCATCAGTAATGGTAACATTGTATGTGTCTGCCATTAGGTCTTCCCTATCTTCTGTTGTTATTGAACCATCACTCCATTCATAAGTATATGTTCCCGTTCCTCCGGTTACGGTTACGTCTATCACCCCGTCATTGTCACAACCCCCTGAAATCGAATAGGTCGCCTGCAAGGGAGCGTTTTCTTCTATTGTCACACAACTTATCCCGGCTATGCAGCCGTTCGCATCCAATACCGTTATACAATATTCTCCGCCCGAAAGGTCCGTACTTGAATTACCATTCGATATGACTACCGTTTCCGGTCCTTGGAAGCCTGCAAGTGGCGTCACTGTAAAATCGAACATTCCGTCAGCAGCTCCCCAGCAGGATACATTCTCTATATTGCTAATCGCAATATCCACTCCTGTCACATCGCCGTTTGTCATTGTGAATGATTGGATCGTCTGGCAACCGTTGCCCGAAAGGTCGCTTACCGTCACACTGTGTATCCCCGCAGGAACATTAGCAACCGTTGCCGTGGTTATATTGCTGAAATCCCATGCGTAGGAATAGGGACCCGTGCCGTTATTCGGCGTAGCAGTCACTATCCCGTCGGAATTGCCACAGGTCGCCAATTGGTCTATGTTAATATCTACCGTAAGGTTATTATCCTGTCCTATCGTTACCAGAACCACACTTGTCGTGCAGTCCGTATTGCCGGTGTCCGTTATCGTTACAAAATAAGTTCCGGCTGGCAAACCAGTCCTTACTGCCCCACTTCCTGTGTCACTCCAATCATAAGCGTATGTCGCAGGGGACAGCGTTGCAGTACCGTTCGCAGCTCCGCAGTCCGCAGCTGTCGTAACAACGGGAGCATCCAATTCGGGACCGCCCTCGTTCGTCACCACAAAACTTATACTATCCGTACATTCTCCTGAAGCATCAGATACGATTACCGTATATCCACCAGCCATTAGCTCTGTTCTTCCGTTTCCATCCACATTCGGAATCCCAGTATTCGGTGACCAGGTATAAACAAGACCCGCAGTTGTCGGTAGGACAACAAGTGTTGCCGAACCGTCCGCAAGTCCACAGGTCGCTTCCCCTACCGTAACCGACTGGATGAAAGGCTCTATTGTACATGGGCAAGATGCCACATCTATTCCACCGTTCATCACCAGACTGCAGCCCTTGCTGTCCGTAATCGTCAACTGGTAATTGCCCGCAGTGAGATTGTCCCTGTCTCGGGGATTGTTCGTTCCTGCTATGTCAGCCCAATCGTAGGTATAGCTACCCGTGCCACCTGTCACATCCAGGCTTATCATCCCACCATCCGAACAGGACGGATTGGATGATACCGTCACTACGATCGCTTCGGGGGAGGCTATCTCGAAGCAGTCCGCTCCGATGACACAGCCGTTCGCATCTATCAGTTCCATACAGTATTGCCCCGGGGACAGGCTGCCGTTTTCCCATTCCGAGAATCCATCCGTAATAATCGTATCTACGGGTACCGCTACCGTTCCCGGATATGTTATCCCATAGACAATACCCCCATCCGAATCACCCATGCAGGTTACGTCCGCCACTTCACTTATATCTATAATCGCATTCGGAACATCGCTGTCCGTAAGGGCGAAAATATAGCTGATTGAACATTCCTGTCCTCCCGTTTCCGTTATGTTGACGAGGTGGGTTCCCGATGCCAAATCGCTCCTTGTATCTCCCGTTCCGCCATCATTCCATACATAGTCATATGTTCCGCTTCCTCCGGTTACCGTCAATTGTACTTCCCCGTCCGAATTGTTACAGGTCGGATCGTTGGTTACCATGTGGGATACCATAAGATCGTTGTCTTCCTGTATCACCACCCTTATGAAATTCGTACAAGTGGGATCCGTCGGATCGCTTACCTCTACTCCGTATATGCCGGCTGCCAGATCCGTTCTGGGGTTGTCTGTCCCATTGTCAAATAACCAAGTGTATGTCCAGTCCGAAGGTAGGAATGTTGCCGTACCATCATTATCCACGCAGGTCGCAGGTGTCGTAACTATGCTTGTAGGTACGGGTCCGTCGGAATTGCCTATGACTATTGTTGTGGTTGTAATACAACCTGGCGTGGCTATTTCTTCAACTTCTACCTGATAAACTCCTGCCGGCAAATCGCTCCTCATACTGCCATCCGAGGACGGAGTACCCACATTCGGTGTATAATTGAAATTATAATCTGTAGGATTCCCCGTTATGCTTATCGTAGCGGTTCCGGTGCTTTCTCCACAATTCGAATTCGTTACTGCGGTATTTATTAACGTTGTCGGAATACAAGGGCATTCCACCGTCAAGTTCGCACCTATCAGTGAACAGCCATTCCCGTCCGTAACGGTGACATTATATGTGCCCGCTACCAGATTGTTTCTGTCTTCCGTCGCAACCGAACTTCCGCTCCATTCATAGTTATATGTTCCCGTCCCTCCAGTTACCGTTACATCTATCGCTCCGGTATTATCACAACCATCCGAAATCGAATAGGTCGCCTGCAAGGGAGCGTTTTCTTCTATTGTCACACAACTTATCCCGGCTATGCAGCCGTTCGCATCCAATACCGTTATACAATATTCTCCGCCCGAAAGGTCCGTACTTGAATTACCATTCGATATGACTACCGTTTCCGGTCCTTGGAAGCCTGCAAGTGGCGTCACTGTAAAATCGAACATTCCGTCAGCAGCTCCCCAGCAGGATACATTCTCTATATTGCTAATCGCAATATCCACTCCTGTCACATCGCCGTTTGTCATTGTGAATGATTGGATCGTCTGGCAACCGTTGCCCGAAAGGTCGCTTACCGTCACACTGTGTATCCCCGCAGGAACATTAGCAACCGTTGCCGTGGTTATATTGCTGAAATCCCATGCGTAGGAATAGGGACCCGTGCCGTTATTCGGCGTAGCAGTCACTATCCCGTCGGAATTGCCACAGGTCGCCAATTGGTCTATGTTAATATCTACCGTAAGGTTATTATCCTGTCCTATCGTTACCAGAACCACACTTGTCGTGCAGTCCGTATTGCCGGTGTCCGTTATCGTTACAAAATAAGTTCCGGCTGGCAAACCAGTCCTTACTGCCCCACTTCCTGTGTCACTCCAATCATAAGCGTATGTCGCAGGGGACAGCGTTGCAGTACCGTTCGCAGCTCCGCAGTCCGCAGCTGTCGTAACAACGGGAGCATCCAATTCGGGACCGCCCTCGTTCGTCACCACAAAACTTATACTATCCGTACATTCTCCTGAAGCATCAGATACGATTACCGTATATCCACCAGCCATTAGCTCTGTTCTTCCGTTTCCATCCACATTCGGAATCCCAGTATTCGGTGACCAGGTATAAACAAGACCCGCAGTTGTCGGTAGGACAACAAGTGTTGCCGAACCGTCCGCAAGTCCACAGGTCGCTTCCCCTACCGTAACCGACTGGATGAAAGGCTCTATTGTACATGGGCAAGATGCCACATCTATTCCACCGTTCATCACCAGACTGCAGCCCTTGCTGTCCGTAATCGTCAACTGGTAATTGCCCGCAGTGAGATTGTCCCTGTCTCGGGGATTGTTCGTTCCTGCTATGTCAGCCCAATCGTAGGTATAGCTACCCGTGCCACCTGTCACATCCAGGCTTATCATCCCACCATCCGAACAGGACGGATTGGATGATACCGTCACTACGATCGCTTCGGGGGAGGCTATCTCGAAGCAGTCCGCTCCGATGACACAGCCGTTCGCATCTATCAGTTCCATACAGTATTGCCCCGGGGACAGGCTGCCGTTTTCCCATTCCGAGAATCCATCCGTAATAATCGTATCTACGGGTACCGCTACCGTTCCCGGATATGTTATCCCATAGACAATACCCCCATCCGAATCACCCATGCAGGTTACGTCCGCCACTTCACTTATATCTATAATCGCATTCGGAACATCGCTGTCCGTAAGGGCGAAAATATAGCTGATTGAACATTCCTGTCCTCCCGTTTCCGTTATGTTGACGAGGTGGGTTCCCGATGCCAAATCGCTCCTTGTATCTCCCGTTCCGCCATCATTCCATACATAGTCATATGTTCCGCTTCCCCCCGTTACCGTCAGTTGTACTTCTCCGTCCGCATTATTACAGGTCGGAGCATTGATTACCGTATGGGATACCAATAGGTCATTGTCTTCCTGTATCACTACGCTTACAAAATTCGTACAAGTGAGATCCGTCGGATCTGTCACTTCAACTCCGTATATGCCGGATGCCAGATCTGTCCTAGGATTGTCGGTTCCATTGTCAAATAACCAAGTGTATGTCCAATCCGTCGGGAAAAGGGTTGCCGTACCATCGTTGTCAGCACAGGTCGCAGGGCTCGTAACTATGCTTGTCGGCACAGGTCCGTCTGAATTACCCACCACTATTGTCGTACTCGTAATGCAATCCGGTGTGGCTATCTCTTCTATTTCCACCTGATAGACTCCGGCTGGCAAATCGCTCCTCATGCTGCCATCGGCTGATGGGGTTCCCACATTCGGTGTATAATTGAAATTATAATCCGTCGGATTTCCCGTTATGCTTATCGTCGCAGTTCCTGTGCTTTCTCCACAGTTTGAATTCGTTACCGCCGTGTTGATTATTGTTGTAGGAATACAGGGACATTCTATAAAATCAAATGATGAAGTTACTGTACAGCCTGAAACGCCTGTTATTTCTACAATATAATTGGAATCATTCGTATCAAAGCTTGCTTGGAAAGTTATTGTATTTCCAGCAAAATTATCTGATTGAAATGAGCCACTATTTACTGTAAATGATTGAACTGCTTCACTTATTGTTATAGAAACAGATTGATTTGCACCATTACATTCATCTAAATCTACTTGTGGAGAAGTTACTGTAATGTTTTCGACAATAACTGAAGCTGGTAAAGTAAGATCTTCACAACCTCCACTTATAGTTACTTCAAAATTATATGTTCCTGCTGCTGTTGCCGTGAACGTTGGTGTCATTATATTCGTAGCAGACAAAGTTCCTACAGATGGATTCCCCGGCATTTCTACCCAAGCAAAAGTGGTTCCGCCCGATGCAGATAAAGTTGTACTTTCTCCTGGGCAAATTTGTGCATCAGTAGCATTGGCAGTTGGTACATCATTATCTACTGTAATAAGCACATCGTCTGTAGCAGTACAACCGTTTGAGTCTGTTATTAATAATGTATATGTAGTCGTTATAGTTGGAGAGGCGATAGGACTGGCGATATTATTAGCATCCAAATTTGCACCTGTCCAAGAGAATGTATAAGATCCCGTACCTCCAGCTCCAATTCCGTTTAATTGAGCAGATGAACCAGAACATATCGTTGCTAAATCCGTATCAGCCGTAGCTGTTGGATTATTTGTAATTGTAACTAATTGCGATCCTGTCGCACTACACCCATCTCCTGATGTGGCTGTAACAGAATATGTCGTATTTGCTGTTGGTGAAACCGTTATGGAAGCTGCATTACCAATCGTAGAGACTCCATCCGACCATTGGAAAGTTGTAGCACCAACAGCATTAGCGGTAAGCGTAGTAGATGTTCCGCTACAAATAGTAGTTCCATTATCTGTCGTAATTGTCAAATTCAATGGATCTATAATTGTGACGTTTATCACATCTTGCGAAGCATATCCGCATCCTGCTCTTGTTGTTGTTAAAACATAAGAGAGTGTGGAGCCTACGGGAATTGCAGGATCGACTGTTAGAGTTGGTTGAGGAATATTCGTCGCACTTAATTCGTCTGTTGTTGCAGGACTAATTGCTGTCCATTCATATGTATATGTTCCTATGGCAGCACATTCATCCGTACCTATTATTGTAGGTGTTCCGCAATAATTGAAATCAGCTCCAGAATTTTGTAGTATCGGATCCAAATCATAAGCTGATGGTGGTGGACAGGTTGTCAAAGCGGCATCGTCTATCGATATGATTAGATTACATAATTGATCATTCGTTACTGAAAATGTTTCAGTAAAGGAGATAGTAGATATTGTTCCATTGGGAATGGTAAATTGACTTAAGAGAACATCTGTTCCAAATTCACCAATTCCATTCATATTAACATCATAAAAGAAATATACCAAGCCGTCTTGGGCTAATGTAGGCAAACCATCTATCGTTACATCTACTGTCAATTCTTCATTCGTATCATTTGTACAAGTACTTACTGCCTCTACTGTAGTGAACCGCACCCCATTGGATACTATAAGGTCCAAGAATTGTTCTCCTCCTTCGGTTGTTCCTGCGAATATTTCACAATCGACTCCTAATGTCGGGCAATTTACAACTTCCATATCCATTGTAAACAATGAAAATTCTAATGTATCCGTCATACATTCTGCTACCGGATCTCCCAATATGCCAAATGAAAAGTTTATTTCTCCAGCCAGAGGTACACCCTCAGGCATTGGCCAATAAATTATATTAAACCCATCATCGATAGTTTCTACAGGCTCACCAGGCGTCCACCCTAAAGGAGCAGTAGCCACTACAGTTCCCGGGTCGTAAGTTACACCCGGAGGCAACACGACCCTAATAATATCGTTATCATCTGTCGCTTGCCCTATACTATTTGTTACTTCAACTTCTATTGTTCCGGTACCAATAGGGTCGAAAGAGGTTCCTGCTCCAAATTCTGCGAGGAAAAATTGCGTCGGAGCAGGCACTTCATTGATGAAAATCGGGAATGATTCCCCGAATTCAATATTGGTAGAATCACCACAACCTGAAAACCCTTGGAAACTATATTCAAACAAATCACCTGAGTTAAATCCGCAGGAAGGAATCATTTGGAATTTGATGACATATTCATTAGAATCCGCAGGTGCCAAAGGGTTGAATCCTTGCAAACCATTTACATCTAAAAATGAATTTAGGTTCGAGAAATCATCAAAAACATAGTTTTCCCCTCTTATCGTTATCCCTTCTAAGGTTGGATCTGGGATAGGTACTGATGCCGCATTTGAGGTATATGCCAACTCGAATGAATTAGGAACAAAATCCAAGCCTACTAGAGGCAGGAAAAATTCAGTCTTAATATCATAGATAGAACCTAAATCTGTATTCCTAATCAAGATTTCATAATCTATGACTGTACATAAATCAACTAATTCAGTAGGTTGTGTTGTTACTTCCGCATCCAGTGCCCCTTCCAAGCTCTCCAAGCTTAGGTTAATTGTGTCTTCAAGGCATGGAGCATATAAATCGGGTGTCCAATCCGCTTCATCATAAGCGGTACAATTCCATCCGGAACGTACTACGAATGGGAATAATCCGCACCGATCGACTGAAGCCGTAATCAAATATTCATTACAAATATCTGCTGCGGAGTTTCCACTAAAATTCCTTAGTAGTGGCTCCACATATGCAAATACGCTATTTCCAGAACCATATGGTTCAAAAACTAAACTTTCAGGAGTTGTTCCACTAACATCTACTATTGATGTTATGGTAATCGCTGAATTCGGGATGTCTATTGCTATCCAGTTTAAACCTGCATCCGAATCCAAAGATGTGTTACAATGCTCTATGAGATAAGTTACACTATTCGTCAACACCTCAGGGTTAGGGGGCGATAATGCCTGAATTAAAAATGTTGGCGGTTCTGTATAAAGTATTGATGTATTCTTGGTTTCTTCCTGATATATCGCACAACTACCATCTCCGATTTCTTCTGCATATATCCTATCTCTATAACTAATCGTAGGGAAGAACATAAAGCTATTATCTCCATTGACACTTGCCGATTCCGAACCACAATTCGCTATTAGATTTACTTTTAAATCAAAGACCGATAGGAATGATGTGTTATAAGATGGAATATGGGTAAGGGTATCAAACCTAGCAACATATTGACCATCAGGAAATTCGCTCAAACTAGGCAAGGCATAATAAGTATCTCCAAATATCGGGTGATTTGAAATCTTGACTTCTACTGTCAAATCTTCAAATGCATCCAAAATAGCCGGATCGAATTCAAATTTAATAGAATCCACAAATGCTGCTTGCCTGAATTCGCCTATGAAAAAATCATTGAAGTCATTATTGAATATACTCAATGAATATGAAAGAGCTGTCTCTTGGCATCCTTTAGGATAACTTGTATTGGATGGATAATCGAATTGCGAAGCTGTCTTAGCAACTGTAAATACTTCTCCATAGTTATCACAAGAAATGATTGTCCCTCCGAAATCATGATAAATTTCTCCACGGAAATTGGGTACTAATTTGAATAATTCACTATAAGGTCCATTTGGGTTCATTGAGAACATCCCTATAAAAGTAATCGTATCTCCAGGAGATAAAACCAAGCCTAAACTATTCAAACAATCATCCAATTGGAAATCTACGCTTTTGCTAATAGAATCAGCCGCCGCAGTAGTCGTGGAAACAGAAGGATCAACAATGCATGTGGCTACATTCCCATTGGTTTGTCTTACTTCTACTGTTCCTCCTCCGAATAAGAAGATATCAGCTCCACCCTCTTCTCCCTCGGGATTATCATATCTTATCGTAGCTCCGACATTATTAGATATAACATCATCTCCTACAACACTGGATATTGTCATTTGTACAGAATCGCATGTGATTGCAACTTTAGCATTGGCTGTAGCCGGATCTACTTTTGTAGTATATGTTTCGTCTGTATAGCCAAAAGTAGTTCTTGAAACATCAAAACCTAATGTCCTTATACCATTCGGGCAAGGAGGCATGGTGGAAATATCACAAGGCGGAACCGAAGCATGCAGAACCGGCCCACTCAAATCACCACAATACCATAAATGTGTGCAATCACAAGTCGGGCAATAAAATGAGAATGTTATGGGAAAAGAAGTTGCTCCTGGTGTCGCATCACATCCTGCTGTGAAAGCCAAATCTATAGTGTAATCCGCAGCTATGGATGTATAAGGTGATGCATCATAAGTCAAGGTCATTATATTCCCATCCAATTGACTGGAAAGCAATGGCACTGAGGATGTCAATCTATAAAGTCCTGTTTCTGCCAAATCCACAGAAATACCCGTAGGTAATTCGACTGTAACAATAAGTTGTTCCCCTCCTCCGCAACTTTTCTCAAAATTCCTTATGATCCTTTTTTGATAATAAGTCACATGGAATACATCAAGGGCTATTGCAGCATCAACATCTGTAGAGCTTTCAGAATCCGGTGTAATATTGGACACGCCCAAAACTGATCTATTTTCATAAGTAATCCTTTCTCCGCAAGCATTAGAATACCTAATTTCCGAGTGTAAGCTTTCAGAAGCGTTGTTTTCACAAGATTCATCAGTGGAAACAGCTTCAGTACAATCAAAACGGTATCTTACTGTAACTTCTATGGATTCATTAATCGGTAAATCATCGAAATAACCATCGTCATCCCAATCTATCAAACCTCCTGCTCCATCAATATCCGTATTGAATACCAGATTTCCATCAAGCATCACAATGGCATCTGTAGTTGTTAAGGTTTGTCCAGCTATGATTACTTCGAATATTTCAAATTTATCCTCATCCAAAAGCAAAGCATTCCCTATGCCTATCCCCAGTTCCACATCCCTCATGGTTCCGTATCCCGGATCATTTTCCTGACCTTGGTTTGTGAATGTTACTGTTTGTACACCTTCTTGACAATATCCTGTATTGACATTAGGAATAGTCCCCGTATTTGCAGCTACGGGATTCGGTGCTCCGTTTCCTATGGATACAAAATTATTTATTACCTCTGTTTCACAAGTGGAACCATAGCAACCCCAAGATATTGTGTGAACACTCTCCCTATCCAAATCACAACTCAATACACATATGTTTTCCGTAATTGTAATTGATTCGTCAGGGTCTAAAAAAACATCTCCATCTCCCATACCTGCTCCCAAGCTGTTGCTTTGCATGAAAACGCCAGCTATAGTTGCTGTGTACATGGTATCTGTTCCACTGGCTGTTTTTACAAAATCGGTATATTCTATTCCATTTATAAAAACACTTGTCACCGTAATTCCAGGTCCAATCAGAGCTGAATATTCCAACGTGTCAATAAAACCGGAAAGTCCACTATTGGATAGTAACATGTCTCTTGAAAAGCATTCTCCGAAGCTAGAAATCGTAACATTGTCCGGAGTTGTTGCCGTAAGGTTCGGTACTTTGAATGCATCCTTGTATTCAGCGGTCATTTCGCTCTCCATCATACCCGTTGTACCGTCAAAATCATAAGTAAAATCCCAGGTATCGAATACTACTGTCGTATTATTTGCATTGATCGTATCAATAAATTCACAATTAGCCTTTAATGTAAAAACCAACATGACTTCACTCAAGACATTCGGTTCCAAATCAGGGATGGAAAAAGTGGCTCCCGAAACAGTCGAACTCAACAAGGAAATGCCTGCATCTGATTCCGATGCTATGAATTCGACAAATTCAGCTCCCTTGAATAAATCCAATACTGCCTGGATATTTTCCCTTGCCTCTGATTCAAAACTGGTGGATCTTATGACTACCCTTGCAGTATCTGGTTCTCCACAAATATTCAAAAAATCTGGTACGCCTATTGGTTGGGTACTTCCATCAGTATATTCTACTGATAACAAGTTTTGGGCAAGTATATTGCTGGAAAACAATAACAATAGTAGTAATCCCAATACTAAAATGTATGGTTTTTGTCCCATGATGGAGTGATTTTGTATAATATGTTTAGCCATGCCTTACAATGGAATTAACCATTGTTAAAATATGCACTTATGATTTTTTCGGTTTTCGTACGTTGTCGGGCTTTCATGTCTTGGAAGAGGGGATGAAAGACAAGATAAAAACCCAACACTTTGTGACCACAAAAATCAAACCAACTTTTTTTTAATATGATAATGAATTGATATAAACCAACTTATAAGAATACGAATAGCTATAAGGTTACTAAAAAATCCATATAAGTATGAAAAAGAAGCCTAATAAATAGGCAATTATTATCTAATATTTAGAAGATAACCGCGCTACATTTGAGTTGCTTGGCAGCTATGAACTTCTAAGAAGAATATTTGTTATAAAATAGTGTGTTTTATACAATTTACCGCACTACCTTTGCAAAATCGAAAAGAAAAAAGAATGGCTAAGATTAAATTTACATTTGAGGATAAGAATATTGCCCCAGTAAATGTGGACAATGCAGAAGAGGGTTTTTCCATATTGGAAATAGCCGAAGACAATGATGTGCATCTGAACCATAATTGTGGGGAGGTTTGTGCCTGTTCTACCTGTCATATCTATGTAAACAAAGGGAATGAACACTTACAGGAAATTTCTGACAGGGAGGAAGATTTCATTGATCGGGCTATAAATCCAAGACTGGAATCACGGCTTGGTTGTCAATGTGTTATCCTGAATCCTGATGCAGAACTGGAGGTATTGATACCAGACCAATCCCGTATTATCGGGCATGAACACTAATCAAGTTTGGGATTTGTTAAAATGTGACAAGCTAATACTTGGTTTCATCTTATTTCAAGACTTATTATTTTTAATTAAAAACAAGACGAATGGCTTTTGATGAATTTGACGATATGCCGATTAACTGGCATGAACATGAGGATATTGCCATGAAACTTTACGACCGTTTCGGGGATGAATTCACCGAATCCCGTATATATCGCATCCGATTTACCCAATTGATCGAATGGGTTTTGGAAATTCCGACCTTTGAAGGCAAAAGGGAAGATTGTAACGAGGGGCATTTGGAGCAAATCCAAGCGAAATGGGTGTATGAATGGAGGGATAATCAGTAAAATCAATAGATTCTAGTATATAGACATTAGTATTTAGATTTTCTACGAAAACCATTTCTCTCAATTTAGAGCTTAGTCTCTGCTGCATTTTTTATTCCACATAAATTAGAAACCATTTTCTTATGAATGAATTAGAACGATTCGGGGAAATTGATACTTTCATCTTTGATGTGGATGGGGTTTTGACCAATTCGGAACTGATTATTCTGGAAAACGGAAATTTGCTCCGAAAAATGAATGTGCGGGATGGCTATGCGATGAAGCGAGCCATCAAAATGGGTTATAAGGTTTGTATTATTACCGGTGGAAATTCTTCCGGCGTGGTTCAAAGATTGAAAGGTTTGGGTATCGAGGATATTTATTCTAATGTCCAAAACAAACTGGATAAATACGAGGATTATATCCATGCTTATGAAATTGATCCGGCAAAGGTGCTTTATATGGGTGATGATATTCCCGATTATGAGGTGATGAGGAAAGTGGCTTTGCCTTGTTGTCCGAATGATGCTGCAAGGGAAATTATTTCTATCAGTCTTTATGTTTCTCCTATAAAAGGCGGCAATGGTTGTGTAAGGGATGTGATCGAAAAGGTTTTACGTTTGAAAGGGGATTGGCTTGATGATCCTAAGGATGTGGAGTTTGAAATTATTTGTGAATAGTGATTCGTCAATGGTGATTTCATGTGCTTCTTATTTATTCGTGATTCGTGAGTGGGTGATTAGCATGTGTTTCTTAGTGCTTCTTGTTTATT
>JAHDHJ010000035.1:19122-25246 GCA_020631375.1 Saprospiraceae bacterium
ATTTTTGAATATTTTTTTCTGAATGTATTTCTATGTTTAGGTCTTTGATTAAGTTTTTGCGTTTACCAAACCTAGTCATTGTGGGTATTACCCAATACATTCTATTGTACTGCCTTTTGTTTCCTTTTCTGGAAAAAGAAAATATTTCTCCTGCTCTTGACCATTTCCATTTTTTTCTTTTTGTACTCGACACTATAATCATTACCCTTTCGGGCAATATCATTAATGATATTGAGGATTATGAGATTGATTTGATTAATCGTTCTGAAAGTGTTTTTGTCTCAAAATTCATTTCTGTAAAAAATGCTTGGAAATTGTATTGGCTCGTTGTAACCTCTGGTTTTTTATTGGCACTATACCTTGCTTTTTATGTTGACAAGTTGCCTTTGGTTTTGATTTATCCAGGAGCTGTTTCCATGCTTTATTTTTATTCGCGTTCTTTTAAAAAACTACCTGCTATCGGAAATTTGGTGGTTAGTGTTTTTTGTTCGGGCGTGGCTGCTATTATTCTGTTCGCAGAAAAAGATGCTTTCCAATTATTAAATTCAGACAATAAAAAAAATGTATTAATCGCTTTTGGAGCTTATGCCTTATTTGCATTTCTGACTACATTCTATAGGGAAATCATTAAGGATTTGGAAGACAAGGAGGGAGACGCTGCAAGGGGATGTAAAACACTACCTATCGTATTGGGAGAAAAGAATACGAAACTGATTGCCTTTTTCGTGGGATTGGTTTTGGTTGCATTTATGTTTTATATTTCCTTGGGATTTTATATTTATTCTTTACACCCTTTGCTTTGGGTATATAATATTATTTTCATCATTCTACCTATGGTTTACTTATTAGTCCTCAATATCAAAGCAAAAGAGAAAAAGGATTATCATAAAATTAGTTCTTTAATGAAATTATTAATGTTGGCTGGATTAGTATTTTTACCTTTGTTTTATTTTTTGTAGAATCTATCAAAACTTCCATGAATCAAATTTTCAAAAACCTAAAGATTGTGGAATTAGCTTCTGTACTTGCAGGGCCGAGCGTGGGCATGTTTTTTTCTGAACTGGGAGCAGAAGTTATTAAAATTGAAAATAAAAAAACCGGAGGCGATGTTACCCGAAGATGGAAATTGCCAAACGAAGAAAAAAATAAAAATTATTCGGCTTATTTTTCCAGCATCAATTACCAAAAAAAGCATTTCTTCCTTGATTTAAAAAACAAGGAAGATTATCAACAAGTTCTTGAATTCATAAAAGATGCCGACATTATCATTTCTAATTATAGAAAAAAACAAGCTGTTAATTTACAAGTAGATTACGATAGTATTACAAAAATAAATCCCAATATTATTTATGCCCAATTAACCGGATTCGGAGAAGATAATCCCCGCCCTGCATTCGATGTCGTTTTACAAGCGGAAGCGGGTTTTATGTTCATGAATGGCGAAGCGGAAAGACCTCCTGTAAAAATGCCCGTGGCATTAATTGACGTCCTCGCCGCACACCAGATGAAAGAGGGAATTTTAATTGCCTTATTGGAAAAAACAAAATCGGGAAAAGGAAGTTTCGTCGAAACATCTTTATACGAAGCGGCTTTGGCTTCCTTGGTCAACCAAGCATCCAACTGGTTGATGGCAGAACACATTCCGCAAGCGATGGGAACGCTCCATCCTAATATTGCTCCTTATGGAGAAGTGTTTTATTCTAAAGATAAAAAAGGAATTGTTTTAGCGGTGGGAACGGAAAAACAATTCGAGGATTTATGCAAATGTTTAGATTTGGATATTTATTTGGATTCCAAATTCAACAATAATACGAATCGGGTCATCCATAGAAAAGAAATGGCAGATTTTATTTCTCCTGAAATACTCAAATTGAATGCAGATGAATTAGAACTTATTTTTTCAGCACGACAAGTCCCTTATGGTCGCATCAAAAACATGAAAGAGGTTTTTGAAAATCCACAGGCAAAGAATATGGTTTTGGAAGAAAAAATGGAAGATGGCGGCTTGACTAAAAGGGTGAAATCTGTGGCATTTAAAATCGTTTTAGAAAAATGAATCCTAAAATTACATATTCCTTATTTATTTTATTGGCAATTATCGGAACAATCATTCTTGGATATTTTACCCAACAAAATGAATTTACAAAAATTGCTTTGGGATATGGTTTGATGTGGATATTCTATATTTTTGCGATAAAAAAACAATCGGATTCTTCTCCCCAATGGAAACCTAAAATAAGCCATTTAATTTTCTTTGGCATTTTTCTTCGACTTTTATTAATTCCTATTTATCCTCCTTTATCCGATGATTATTTCCGTTTCGTTTGGGATGGATATTGTAATTCAGATGGACTGAGCCCTTATGATTTAAAACCTGAGGATTTCAATGCAGAACAATTAGGAGATAATTATAAAATAATTTATGAAGAACTGAATTCCAAAATATATTATTCTGTTTACCCTCCTTTATTGCAATCCGTTTTTACACTGAGTGCTTGGCTATTCCCTAAGAATCTTCTAGGTAGTGTCATCGTCATGCGATTGGTTTTAATTCTTTTTGAAATCGGTTCCATATTTTTTATCAGTCGTTTATTGAAACGTTTTTCATTACCCGATTGGCAAGTATTATTATATGCTTTGAATCCTCTGGTTATTATTGAAATATCTGGAAATTTACACTTCGAGGGAATGATGATTTTCTTTATGCTTGGAAGTATTTATTTTTTATCTAAAATCCCTTTTGAAGAAAACACGAATACCCATTTTAATAAAAACCATTTTCTTTCTGCTTCATTTTTAGGTTTGGCTGCGGGAGCAAAATTATTGCCGTTAATGTTCATGCCTATTTTTATTCAAAAGATAGGATGGGTAAAAAGTATCATTTACGGATGCGTTGTTGGACTGGTTTTTCTCTTGTCATTTTTCATGCTTTGGGATATTGAATTATTTTTACATTTCAAGGAAAGTATTCGTTTGTATTACCAGAGTTTTGAATTCAACGGAGGCATTTATTATTTGCTTCGCAAAACCGGATATTTATTCAGAGGCTATAATGAGATTGCGTATATAGGACCGGGCATGGCGATTATTTCTGCCTTGTCCATTATTCTTTTTTCTTTGAAAGATAATAATAAAAATTTCGCCAGAATTCCGATTTTATTTTTATTCGCTTTGACTATTTACCAATTATTATCCACTACCGTTCATCCTTGGTATATCGCCCCTTTCGTGGCATTGGCTTCTTTGACTAGGTTTAGGTTTGCCATTCTCTGGTCGGGACTGATTCTTTTGACTTATATTAATTATTCCAACCAACCTTATTATGAAAATTTATGGTTTGTCGCTTTAGAATATATTTTGGTGATTGGGGTTTTGGCTTGGGAGTTGAAAAATAAACAAAAGAGAATTATAACAAATAAAACTGAAAAAACATAAATCCACCCACTTAAAACACCATAAGACAAACCAAATCCATAATAAAAAAGTTCCTTTCCACTCCCTTTGCTAATATCATAGGTTTTAATCATTTCTTTGCTACAAAAATTGATAAATAATGATTACATTAATCCCACAAACAAAAGTCAAACACAAAAACAATAAGATTTGAAAAACGCAATCGTTATATTTATCATCATTTTTTCTTGTCAATTCTCAAAAGGAGAAACAACTTATCTGCTTCCTGAAAACGACACCTTAAAAATATTATCTTGGAACATCCATATGCTTCCTTATTTTTATGTTTATACCAAATCTAAAAAAAGAAAAAGAACTAAATTAATTATTAATGAATTCATGGAAAGGGATTATAATATTCTCGTTTTACAAGAAACGTTCCATAGAAGAATCAGAAATCGAATAAAAAGAAAAGTCAAGAAAAAATATCCTTACAGCTATGGTCCTCCGAATAAAAAATATTTCAGGATACAAACCAATAGCGGACTAACGGTTTTAAGTGACCGTCCTTTAATCTTTAAAAAGAGTATTCGGTTTTCGGAAAGTTATAGTTGGGATAATCGGATGGCGAGAAAAGGTGCGATGTTATTGCAAGGGGAATTCAATGGAAATATTTTCCAAATCATTGACACCCACACGGAGGGTCCTCCTGCAATTATTAATAATTCCCAATTCCATGAAATTTATGATGGATTAATCGAGCCTTTTGAACGAGAAAACATTCCCCAGATTATTTGTGGAGATTTCAATTGCGATATTGATAATGAAAAACAATTTTCTGAATTATTGAAATTGCTGCACATAGAAAACCCGGAAGTACATTACGATGAAAGATATGGAGAAACCGATAAAGTAATGAAAGAAAACGTCGATCACATTTTCGTAAGAAAAAATAAATCCAAAGTGGAAATAATCAGAAAAAGAACTTTATTATTTGGTTTCGATTGGGTTTATAGCCTCAAAAAAATATTCGGCAAAACCGTCGGATATTCAGATCATTATCCTGTGGATATTCAATTGCTGTTTCCTTGATAAAAATATAATATTTTTAAATTCTTATTTCATTGCAGGAAATTAATATTTCGTTTTAATCCATGATACTTTGTCCGCTTTACCGGTGATTTCCTAAACACTTCCCTAAATACTTCTTCCGTAATTTCCAACCAATCTTTCTTCTTCATTTTCAATAAATCGGGATGGGGATTAAATTCGGCTTCATTATGTTTTTCACTAAATCTATTCCAAGGACAAACGTCCTGACAAATATCACAACCGAACATCCAATTTTCAAAATGCCCCTTAAATTCTTCCGGAATATTTTCTTTTAATTCAATAGTTAAATAAGAAATACATTTGCTACCATCCATGATATACCCACTTGGAGAAATCGCATCCGTAGGGCAGGCATCTATACATTTGGTACAAGTACCACAATAATCTTTTATCGGATTATCCGTAGCCAACTCCATATCGACAATCAACTCTGCAAGAAAAAAATAGCTTCCTTTTTTCGGATGGATCAATAAGGTATTTTTCCCTATCCACCCTACTCCGCTCCGCTTCGCCCAATCCCGTTCTAATACCGGAGCCGAATCCACAAAGCACCTCCCATTTATTTCTCCTATTTCTTCATTTAAAATTGCTAATAATTCTTTTAATTTATTTTTGATAATAAAATGGTAATCTTTTCCATAAGCATATTTTGAAATTTTGGGAGCAGTCTCATCTTCTTGTTTCTCATTCGTAAAATAATTATATGCCAATGTAATTACAGACTTGGAACCAGGTACGAGTAAGGTGGGATTTATTCTTTTTTCAAAATGATTTTCCATGTAAGACATTTTCCCATGATGATTTTTATTCAACCACATTTCCAAATGCCTTGCCTCTTCGTCCATTCTTTCCGCTTTGGAAATACCCACCATTCCAAAACCCAAACGATGGGCATGGCTTCTTAAAATTTTTGCTCTATTTTCTAATTCTTGTAATGTGGGCATTTAGAATTGTTTAATGAATTCATTTATCCAATCCGATTCCAATATTAAAATGCAAGAAATCCCGAAAGCCATTCCAGAAACGAATAAAATCCAATCTTTGAATTTTATTTTTCTCCTCTCCAGAAAATAATATGCGATGGACATAAAAACCAATACGATCATAAATTGACCGATTTCCACGCCTACATTAAAACCGAATAATGGTTCGACAATATTGCCTTCCCTGCCAATAAGCATTTTAAAATTATTAGAAAAACCCAAGCCATGAATCAAACCAAAAAACAATACGATTAAATAATTCCAAGAAAACCAAGAGGATGGTTTTTCTTTTTTGGGAAGCACATTCCATATCGCTGTCAAACAAATTGTCAAAGGAATGAGAAATTCTATAAATTCAGAATTTATCCGAATAATATCCAAAGCCGCCAATGCCAAAGTCAAGGAATGGCCAATGGTAAAAGCCGTTACTAATATTAATATTTTTTTCCATTCGCTAGGTTTATAAATACAACACATGGCTATGATGAAAACCATATGATCGTAACCTTTCAAATCTGAAATATGTTCTAGTCCTAATTGGAAATAATCTGTAAATCCCATTTATCTATGATTTGCAAAACGAAAGGTAAACAGAATTATTAAACAAAAAAAACAAAATCCGATTCGCAATGCGA
>JAHDHJ010000296.1 GCA_020631375.1 Saprospiraceae bacterium
TACCTATTGGCTCGAATCGAATAATATAGGTGAATCCACATTTACTGTCTTTTATCATAACCAGTATGGAGCAGAGCAAGAATTACAGTACAAAATTCTGAATATAGATGAAAAAAGCATGACATTATTCGACGATAAGGATTTTCTACTTTTCCCAGGTAATGAATTCTGTATGATAAGTTTAGAAGCAAGATAATTTCCATTATTACTTGATCATAAAATAATGTTTTCTTATTCATATTAATCTCATTGACAATACTTAACTACATGAAAACAACTTTATTATTTAAAGCAGTGGACAAGCACATAATCTTTTTATTTACATTCTTCTTATTCACTGTTCCATTCCTTAGTCATAGTCAAGATCTAGAAAGCTTCACTGGGCTTTATTCTTTAGGAGAAATACCTAAAGAAATAACTTCTAGTTCCGCCAAAAAATATAAGGTTTTGGAATCCTCGATAGAAACCGTAAAAGAATCCAGGAGTAAGAAAAAACAGAAACGGAAATTCCATTTGGAAAGCACATTTGCCATTGATCAAATGATGAAAAACGGAACGATATTATTTAACGATCCAGTTAGCGAATATGTTCAAAAAGTTGCAGATAAATTATTAACCGATAAACCGGACTTAAAAAAGAAGATTACTTTTTATACCGTCAGATCTTCCCAAGTAAATGCATTTGCAACGGATAGGGGTTCCATTTTTATTAATCTTGGACTAATTGCTAATTTGGAAACGGAAGCCCAACTCGCATTTATCATGGCTCATGAAATCATGCATGTTTTGGAAAAACATAATATGGATGTTTTTTTAGAATACGAAGACGTAGAAAGTGGAGGAGAACAATTCAAGAAAAAAAATAATTTCGAAAAATTATTATATAAGAGTAATTATTCAAAAAAAATAGAAGAAGAAGCCGATGAAGGAGGTTTGGAATTATTTCTATCCTCACCATATGGTGCATCTTCCTTAATTTCTGTATTTGACATCTTAGCAACCTCCCATATTCCATATAGCTCGATTTTTCATATTTGGAAATGAATGGTTTTGAATTCCCGGACAGTCTTCTTTTGGAAAATGTAAATCCAATTCAGTCTTATGAAGAAGATCAGGAATTAAGTACGCATCCAGGAGTAAAAAAAAGAAGAGAAACCTTAACTGAAATCTTATCGAAAAATACTGAAGCAAATAATAAACCTGATTATTTGGTAGGTGAAAAAGAATTCAATAGTGTTCGTGAATTATCAAGGTTTGAAATTTGTAAGGTACTGGTTGAGAACAATTCCTATCCCGCTGCTATTTATCACAGCTTCTTATTGTCAAAAAAATACCCAAATCACAAATTCCTTGAAGAAATAAAAGTAAAGTCCTTATATGGAATAGGAAGATATTCCTCAGATTACAATGGTGATACTTTTGATGAACTTACCGATAGCTTACAGGGTGAAATACAACAAGTTTATCACTTTGTAAGAGAATTAGAACCAACAGACCGTAGGAGTTTGGCAGCTGCTCATTTGTGGGATTATAAAATAAAAAATCCAAAAGATGAAGCTATGGAAATGAGAGCTAACGATATGCTTAGAGAAATAGCAACCTTAGATAAAAGACACTTAGATGAATTAAAGGGAATTGAGAAAAAAGGCAAATTATATACTGAAGGTATTTTGTCAAATATATCTAATGACAATAAGGTAAAGAAAATTCTAAAAAATAAAAATCCCCGAGAAGCTACAACATTTTCTTCTTCTAAAATGGAAAAAGGATTTAAATTGGGTTTAAATAAAGTCCTATTCGTAAATCCTGCCTATTTGAAAATAAATATGACGAAGAAAAAACAACCCATACGTTTTATCGAGTCTGAGAACAGACAAAAAGATATGGTCAAAATGATCGACAAGAATGCTAAAAAGGTAAAACTTAAGGCAACATTTATGGATGTCAATTCTTTAGGAAAGAAAAGTGATGCGGAAAAATTCAATGATATTATTGTTCTAGAAAAATGGATGCAGCAAAAGCTGTCTAACCCTGATGGCATGATACCGGATAACAATAATGAAGCGATGGCTATTCTCAAAAAATCAAAAACCAAACACGTAGCTTTTATCGGAACACTATCTCTAAAAGAAAAAAAGAGTATAGGTGGATATATTGTGAATACGGTATTGGCAGGTTCTATTTTATTAACACCTGTAGGATGTTATAATTTATTCAAGCCAAACAACCATTCATTATTTTATACCTTAGTAATAGATGCACAAAAACAGGACGTCATTATGTCTTCATACAATGTAATGAAACAAAAGGATAGGGACAGTATTGTCAATGCTAACTTATACTGGATGATGTTGCAAATGAAGCGTAAACCTAAAAAATAACATAAATAATGATACCACATTCAACTAAATTAAAAGCGATTTTATTTCTAGCTTTCTTAACTTTCAACATAGGAATAAGTGCCCAGGCACCGGGTGTCGTTGGTAACCGCTGGAGCATCTTTTACGATTTCGCTTTCACTCCTACATTTGGTCATACGATACCTTATGATTACTCGAATAAAAAAGAAAAAAGTCTTCTAAACCAATTCATGTTTAATCAAAATGTAGAATTGGAATTCGCCCTTAATCGGAAAATGGGAATAGGCGTTGATTACTTTCATCAAAAAGGAGGTTATGCTAATAAATCAAACTATAATGACAGCAAGCAAGAACCATATTTTAGTAGGAATTTCTCTCGGCATGGAATAGGAATATTCTATAGGTTATACCGGGTAAATCTAAATGGTTACAGAAGTGACGAAGGAGCTTTGGCTCCAATCGGATATTATTGGGAACCAAGAGTATTCATGAGTAAGGATAAATATCAAATAAAAGGCAACCCAGATTATTTTGATGGATATGATATTGTTGTTTCGACTAGGAATGTAACCCATTTTGGAGTAAGTATAAAATTAGGAAGACATTTATTATTAGTAGATAAATTAATGATGGATTTTGGAGTTGAGTTCGGATATGTACTGCCTGCCCAATTTGATAAAAGAGATGCAGCCGGTATTATTGATACAATTACATTCGAAGATTTAAACCACCCTTATAATCAAATGGCTTTGCATCATTTAGTATCATTCCATATTGGTTTTGGATATGCTATTTTTTAATTTCCATAACAAGCAACTAAGTAATTCATTATGAAAAATCATATAAATATATTCATTTTATCCTGCTCTATTTTATTTTTTCTTTCATGTGAAAAACCATACCCTGTTTCTTGTGATGATGGCTTTTTAAACCAAGGGGAATTAGGCGTTGATTGTGGCGGACCTTGCGCTCCTTGTAATGCCGGTTCATCCTGTACTGACGGGATTCAAAACGGAACAGAAATAAGCATAGATTGTGGTGGCGAATGTCCTCCCTGTTTTCCATTATACACTTTATGTACAGATGGCATTCAAAATAATGGAGAAGAAGGAATAGATTGTGGGGGCGATTGCGAAGTGATTTGCAATTTATGTGAACCAGAAATGGACAACTATATAGATTATCTCAATGGCGGATTCAATAGCACGTATTGCTCTTATAATGATAATGTTTATAAACTTAGAAGTAGCGATTTTTCCACTGCCCAAGAAGTGAATATTGAAATACTTATCGCATCTGAAAATAGCCTTCCTCTTATCGGCGAATATACCGTAACCGGACCTTATGATGTCGATGATTACAATAATGGTTATCTCTCAGTAGAAATTTATTTCGCGGGTGATTACAGAAGAGCGAAGGAAGGTCAAAAAGCATATATCACATCTGTAACTCCTTTGACTATAATAGTTTGTAATCTAGAGTTTAGTGGTCCTTTTAATTTTGATCTTTCCTCTAGATTCGTTTGTGATTAAAAGGATTATGCTAGTTAGGGAGTAGGCAAAATATAACCTACCCAATTTTGACTTGCTAATTTATCGTTACTCTGCGTTAAAAAGCCTCGTGATAGCTAAGGCTATCCCTATGTTTTTTGCCTTGATTAACAATAAATTCCCTGCGTCAATTCTGGTAGTTTATATTTTGCCTACTCCCTAAAATTCTTTGGCTTTAAAATAATTTTATTAATAAAACTTAATGTATTCTAAACTTTTCATCTCGGTTTTCCAAAATCCTGAACCCAATAATTGCCACTTCTGCCCATTCCC
>JAHDHJ010000297.1 GCA_020631375.1 Saprospiraceae bacterium
GATAACTTTCTCCATATACAGCAGATAACCAGTTCAGATAAATCACATAATTTGGGTTCCTCTATTGAACTGGCATAAAAAGAGGGAATGTGTGTTCCTTTTCCCGGAATGAAAACCATATCTGGAGGAGCGGATTGTCCGGGAATTTCAGTATTATTTTTTTTGGAAACAAAATGGTAAAGGTTATTCTTATGACAAGCCAATAGGATAATTGTAATGGCTAAGAATAGCATACTAATTCTTATAGTTGTCATTTTAAACATGATAAAGGGTTTAAATAATTATGAAGACCTGCTAACACAGGTCTTCATAAAGATAAGAACAATTTACAAGATGGAAAATCGGGTATTTTAAAAAATGAATTTTCCGTTTTTGTAAATCAATTCATCATCAGCATAGATTTCTCCGCCATCTACCATGTCCGTAATCATATCCCAGTGTATAGGAGAATCGTTTTTTCCTCCGGTCTGATAATAGGATTGTCCGATAGCCATGTGGATAGTTCCGCCTATTTTTTCATCAAAAAGAATATTTCTTGTTCTGCGGTTAATGTCATAATTCGTGCCTATGGCAACTTCTCCGAAATACCTTGCTCCTTTCATTGCGAAGACTTCATCCAAGAAAGAGGAATCGCCTTTGGCTTCCCATTTCTTGACTTCACCATCTTCCACCCAAAGTGTCACATCTTCGAGTTCCCTTCCCATATAAAGTGAGGGCAAGGAGAATTTCACCTTTCCATTCACAGAATTTTCTACGGGTCCTGTATAGACTTCGCCGGATGGCATATTGGTTTGTCCGTCTGAATTGATCCAAATCCTGTCCTTGACAGAAAAGGAAATATCTATGTCTTTTCCTTTATAACGGACATGGGATTTTTTGTTCAATAAATCCACAATCTTTTGTTGATCCTTTCTTCTATCCAACCATTTCTGAATCGGATCATCCTCAAACAGGCCGCAGGCATTATATACGAATTCTTCATATTCCTCCAAGGACATTTTGGCGTTTTGTGCGGCTGATAATGTAGGATATTGGCAAAGGTTCCGTTTCATATCCCTAGTAGCTGTCCGTTCGGAATATATCTTATAAAGCGGAGCCAATGCTTTTTTTGCAATTTTCTGACGGGCTGGATCCACGGATTCCTGGTCGTTCAGATTGAAAGGAGCTCGTATATAAATATAGGCATTGAAATCCCTCAATGCCTTGTCCAATAAGGTTGGCACATAGGATAATTGCTCATCATTTCCATAAGTGAAAAAAGTACGGTGCTGCTCTTGGAATTCGAATTCCACTTCCATATGCCCACCGGCCTGAATGGCTTTTTTATAGACTTCCCGAACTAATGGCTCCGCCAAAGTCGTGGTTCTGACCAAGAGTTTTTCTCCGACTTGTAGTTCTACACAATAATTGACAAGAAGATTGGCGTATTTCTCTAATAATGGATTCATGCTTTTATTTTTTCGCTTAGAAACTGTTTTAAGTTGTAAAAATTGACCTGAAATTTGTTTAAAAATATTTTTTTGATGCTTGATTAGAGCATGTTTGTAAAAGTACAAATATAATATTTGAATTATCTAATCTAAGGAATGGTGAACAAATAAATGTTCAATCTTGACTTGTCTTTTTTGCAGCTAACTTCGTTAAAAAGCCTCGCCGATGCCCTGCATCGTCTACGTTTTTTGCCTTGTTATCCACAAAAAAACCTAAGCCAATTTTTATACATTTATTTATACATCATTCCTAAGTTGCGGACTAGTCCGCAAAGTCCATAGAAAACTCTTTTCCTTTTAAAACTATGGTCTATCGACTCTCGTCTGTTGGCAAGTTGCGTAAAAAACAAGATAGATAAAATAAATTTTTAGATTAATCTAAAAATTTATTTATATTTGCCTTATGATTTCTCAAACAGAAGAAAATTATCTAAAGGCAATATTCAAATTATCTGAGAAAACAGATGGGTCTGTCAGTACGAATGCGATAGCTAATGAAATGAAGACAGCAGCAGCATCGGTCACTGATATGGTGAAACGCTTGGCTAAGAATAAATTCATCAATTATCAACGTTATAAGGGTGTAACCCTTTCTGAAAAAGGAGATGCCATAGCAAGAAAACTCATCCGAAAGCATCGCTTATGGGAAGTATTCCTTTATGATAAATTGAATTTTACTTGGGATGAAGTACATGATATGGCGGAGCAATTGGAACATATCCAATCGGATGAATTAGTCAATAGAATGGACAAGTACCTAAACTTTCCAAAATTTGACCCGCATGGAGATCCTATTCCGGACAAGGATGGAAAATTTGCATCTAGAAAACAAATTCCAATGTCAGAATATCCTTTAGGACAAGTTGGGATAATCGTGGGGGTAAGGGAACATTCGAAACCCTTTTTACAATACCTAGAACAACTCAATCTTGTTTTAGGAACGAAATTCTGCGTCTTGGAGTCCTTTGAATATGATGGCTCTTTGAAGATCAAAATCGGAAACACTAAGGTCGAAACTATAACCCAAAAAGTGGCAAATAATCTTTTTGTAATTGAAGAATAAAAATAAAAAATGAAAAAATCTTTTTGTACTATCATTTTAGCCATCATATTTCAAGCTTTATATGCCGAGTCCAAACCCACAGTTGTTTGTACCGCATCCATGATTTCGGATATGGCTAAGAATATCATTGGGGATAAGGCAGAAATCAAACTGATTGTTCCTATAGGTGGCGACCCCCACATGTATGAACCGACTCCTACAGATGCAGAATTGGTCAACCATGCAGATTTAATCTTGAAAAACGGAATGACATTCGAGGGCTGGCTGAATAAATTGATAGAAAATTCAGGGACGAAAGCAGATGTAGTTCAAGTAACAAAGGGAATCAATGCCATTTCAAGCCTTGTCTATGAAAATGCCAAAGACCCACATGCTTGGATGGATGTAGGGAATGCGATAATCTATGCTGAAAATATTGCGGAAGCCGCTAAAAAACTAATGCCCGAATCATCGGAATATCTTGATGAAAATTTGAAAAAGTACAAAGCCGAATTACAGGAAACAGATGCCTATATCCTCAAGAGGATACAAGAAATCCCTGAAAGTAGAAGGGTTCTTATTACCTCCCATGATGCTTTCCAATATTACGGCGAAAAATATGGTATAGAATTGGTTTCTACAATGGGCACATCAACAGATGCGGATGTGCAGACCTCGGATATCAATATGGTGTATAAAAAAATAAGAGAAACGGGCATTCCTGCAATCTTTGTAGAAAGCACGGTAAACCCTAAACTTATCAAACAGATTGCCAAGGATTTGAATGTTGTGATAGGAGGTAAGTTGTACGCAGATTCCATAGGCGAAAAAGGATCTCCCGGAGACACTTATATTAAAATGATGAAATCCAATACGGATAAAATCGTAGAAGCGCTCTCCAAAGAAGTAGTAGCGGAAAAAATAGATGGCACGGGAGACATGAAAATGGTATATGGCTTGTTGGGTATTATTGTTTTCCTCGGAGCATTGTTCTTATTTATAAGAAAGAAAAATAGCTAATGGATTCTGCCATCAGCATAAAGAGCCTGCATGTGTCCTATGACCAGAAGGTCGTATTGGAGAATGTGAATCTGGAAGTAGAAAAGGCTAAAATCACAGGAATAGTAGGACCCAATGGTTCCGGAAAATCTACGCTTTTCAAATCTATTTTAGGATTACTTGAACCCAATGCGGGAGAGATTACGGTAAATGATCAGGATATTGAAAAAGTAAGGAAAACCATTGCATATGTTCCACAAAAAGATGGAGTCAATTGGGACTTCCCTGCTACGGTTTTTGATGTGGTGATGATGGGACGTTATCCCCATAAATCATTTTTTCAAGGGATGGGGAAAAAGGATAAGGAAATTTCCATGAAAGCCTTGGAAGATGTGGATATGCTCGATTTCCAGAATCGCCAAATCGGTGAATTATCGGGAGGGCAACAACAACGGGTTTTCATTGCTCGGGCTTTGAGCCAGGAAGCTGAAATCCTATTCCTAGACGAGCCTTTTGTAGGAGTAGATATTAAGACAGAAGAAAAAATCATTGAAATCCTCAAGAAATTGGCTAAGGAGGGAAAAACAATATTGGTCATCCATCATGATTTATCCAAGGTTAGGGATTACTTTGATAATATAA
>JAHDHJ010000298.1 GCA_020631375.1 Saprospiraceae bacterium
AGAAAAAGAGACGATATCTACACCTGCTCCAGAGCCTCCTAAAAAATGGTATCAACAATGGTGGTTTACGGCTCTGGTAAGTGGTTTGGCGGCATTTATTCTAGTAGGGCTTATTACACAACATTTTTTAGCGTCCTTCATTTCGGGCGTTGTTGTTTTTGTATGGATGCTTTGGAGGAATCCAAAATATTGGCTCATTAGAATGGCTAATACTGCATTGTTTGCCGCTATTGGAAGTTTAGTTTTTCAATTTGGTTTAAAATATATATATAAGAAAGAAAATGAAAGTTTCGAATTTTCTCTTTCTGAAACACCTGTTATTTTAAGTATTGCTTTACTTGTTTTTGCTGGGTTATGCGTTATAGCTCAGAAATTTGGAAATAAGGATTCGGAATAAATAAACAGAAAAACAATCATGAAAATAATAGACAAAAAAGATATAATAAGAAGAACGATTTATGATATACTGAAATGGTGTTTTGTGAATTAGATAATTGTTATCCATTTATTAGTGTAAAAATCAAAGAAGTAACAAAAGAATTAAAAATCCTTCTTGATTTTGACGACGAATGCAAACCCAAATTAGTTGTTGCTAAAATAGCATACGACAATAATCCTACTTATCACAAAGGAAAAACAACAATTGAACCTAATGAAAATGGTTTATATGTATGGAAGGTAAAAAATCCAAAATTATTACATGTTTATAGAGTTGATTGGAGTTATTAAATAACCAACACCAACAACCCCTCACTAAAGCTCCTACCTCCTTCAACAATATAGAACAAACCACACATATCACTACCATGTCGATTTTTCCATTCGTAGTAATATCGGGAAATAATTTTCCCTTTGTTGGTGGTTTGTCCTATATGGAATTTCCATGCTATCATTCCCTAAAAATACTTCCTCATTTCCACAATAAGCTTATCGAATAAAGGGATGACCCGTTTCAGCTCTGAGGGCTTCATATAAATTTTCTCGCTGTATTTTGTTTCCGTCAAGAATCTATTATTGATGCCTCTTTGTTTCAATTTATACGCAATGTATTGTTCGAACAAACGGGCAAAGATTTCATTGCGACGTACAAAATATTCTCGCTTCGAAAAATTCTGAATTCGTTTGATGTAAGCCGAAGGAACATTCGCTTTTCTCCAATAGGCTTTTTCCAAAATGTCTTCCATGAGATTTCTCATTTTCAGATTCTTGGCATAGGGAATGCGTTTGAAACTTACGCTCCTGCCATTGGACAAGGCAAAATAATTGTTCGTGACTTCATAATTGGCTCCGAAATAATAATCCAGAAAATGACCGTACTCATGAGCCAATGCCCCTACCCCTCCGGTATTGATGAACCGAATTAATTTGGAGATACCCGAAATATTTTTATATCGAGTGATGTTGATGATCTTCTTGTTGGGTTCATAATGTGCCAGAGCTGCGGACGATCCCCTTGCTCCAAAAGAAATACCCAACGATTCATCCAGACCCAAATTATTATTCTTGAATTTTAATACCTTATTCAAATCATACAAGCAGACATACAAGGCGGCCAGATAATTGAACCGATCCTCTATGGTGAGCCAATTGCCGAACTGAAAACCACGCAAATGGAATTTCTTTTCAATGACTTCTGTAGAATTGGGCAACGATTGTAAAGACTTGGGCAAATCCAAACCTTTGCGAAACTTTTTATAAAAGCCACGGAAACCACGATCGTTCCAATATTTGTCTAATCTCGACCGGTCTCCATTTTCTAATGTCGATTGAATTCTGAACCTACTCATTTCTTACTCCTTTTTTTGGCTTTCAGAATATTTTTCAATCGCTTTTGATTCAGCATTGAATCCGGTACACGTTCACCTAAGATCCGTTCATTGGATCTCAATTTGGCTCTGGTCTTTTTTGTTTTTTTCATAGTAAAACATTTTTAAGTGATGAAATAAAAAAATCATTTCAAATCCACATCGCTTGGCATTTTTGCCGGATGTGGCAATTGAATTTCTCCTTGTTTCCATTCCTTCTGTTTTTTATCTTCATCCTGCAAGGTCATTCCTATGCTGTCTTTTAATGGTTCTCCCAACCAAATCATCTTATATACTTTCACCCCTCGCTGTGCCTTGTCAAAACAGCCACGGGCAAAACCTAATTTCTTTAATGCTTGTCCTATTTTTCTGGACGATAATTTACCGTTCGAAAACACCTCCAAACGAACTTTCAAATCCGAATTGGTGAGGTATTCGATCATCCCCTTCGAATTTTTTTCCACTCTTCTCACATACTTGCAAATCAATTCATATTCCTGTGAATCCACTTGGAATTGTTCGTTGACTTTCTCCATTTCTTTTTGTTCCTCTGGGAGCAACCAATACACGAATTCTCCTTTTTTTGCTAACTGATATAATTCGTAGGCTTGGGCAAAAACTTGAGAACGATCCACCCCATTCGAACCTTGTTGATCAATGTCTGTGATCATGGCAGCCAAGAATCGACGAGAACCAGAAGAATCATATAAGAAAGCATCATCGTTGCTCGTTCCGGCAAAGGATGCGATTTTGGGCAAGGTCACTTCATACCGCCCATAGGGTCTTCTACATTTCACAAAAGGCTCTGTGATGAATCCCTTGAGGGTGTCTGCTTTTTTTCGATTTACATTATCAAAATAATCATCGACATTCACCAATATATTACTAGCGGTGAGAAATAAGGAATCCTTATGTTCCGGATCGATTTTTCCTTCGTAATAATAATCGAACAATTCGGAGGGCAACAAACGGGAGAGCCATGTGGATTTTCCTTTTCCTTGTGTTCCTGCCAAAATTAAACAGATGTGATTCGCACAACGATGTTCTTCAAAAATATTGGCGACCATCCCGACCAACCATTTTCTAAAAAAGAAAACCCAACGTTCATTTTCGTAATTGGATAATTTAATCGTCGATGCTAATGTTTTAATGTAATCTTTCCCATCCCAATGAACGGTACTGAAATATTGAAGAATCGGATTTATCCGTGGTGAGAAATCCGATTTGATAACGGAGTCTATATAACTTAATGAAGCATTGTGGCCATCGTGTTGTAAATTTCTCCAAAGAGAACTCAATACCTCATCGTCCATCGTTTTCCACTCCCCTACCCCTTTTGTAGAATATTCCGGTTTTTTAGTTACGGTATTGAATCTAAAATCATAGACATCGGAGAGCCATTCTTCAATGATCTTAATTTTATTAGATGCCTTTTTTCTTGGCTTCTTATCCTCTTCATTATTCGGGTTTATTTCGACCTCTTTATATTTTTCGGACTTGTTCATAATTAGTACAGTTCTGACCATTTTTGCATGGCTCTGGATTTAACGGCATCCCTTTTGGCTTCTTTGTTCCCTGCGATTTTATAGGCTGAATTTTTTATTTTACTCATAGCGATATTGTCCCATCCATTCACCAATTTCAGTACCTCCAATTCTTCTTTGAGTTGTTTGTTTTCGAGTGCTAATTCTCGATGTCTTCTTTGGTAATAATCATCCCCAAACATTCCGATACTATCCAAACCAGAAATGAGGGATTCAACGATTTGAATGAAATCGTGTGAAACCCTCAACTGATAATTTTCTTTACTCACAAATCCTCGTTTTGCATTTGCACTATTAGCGTAGTCCTCCAAGTTCTTACGCTTACCATATAGCATTCTTTTGAACTGACCGAGTAATTCTAAATACTCGTTGAATTCATTTTCATATGCAAAACCACGATCACTCATTTCAATAGCTCTTTACAATATTTGGAAATGGTTTTTCGGGTAATTCCCGTCCTACGTTCCAATTCGGTATAGGTTGGATATTTGCCCTTTTCTCTATAGTATTTTTCACGTTCCAATATTATTTTTTCCCTCTTGGTCAATTTATTTTTACCCTTGCTGTTCTTTTTACCCTTATTCTCCGAAACGGGTAACTTTTCCGGAGTTTTTACACGTTTCCCTGCATGATCGGTATTTGGGGTGATGGTTGGTTTTGTGGTTCTTGGGTATCATTGTCTACCGTTTGATGTTGATGGTTTTCGGGTACATGTTCCATTTCATTTTCTTCCACACCTTTACCCATCAGATTCACAATGAGCCGAACTTCCAGAGCAAAACCGATCCAAAGAATGGTGAATAAAATAATGGTAACGGATT
>JAHDHJ010000036.1 GCA_020631375.1 Saprospiraceae bacterium
AGGAAATATCCGGAAACTCTAATGAAATAGAAAAGATAAGCGAATCCATTATCGATTTTTTTATTCCCAAAAAGTTACAAACAAAAAAGGATTATGAAAAAGGAATTAAAAAATTCAAATCCGAATGGGACGAAGAAGCTTTCGAGTATGATTGGTGGAGTTTAGATAGGGAAGATACGGAATGGCAAGTCGCTAATCTGATTTCTTATTTATTCAGATTGCCTGAGTTTCATTTAAGCTAAAAAATAAACACCTAATAATTTATGTGCGAAAAACATAAAGATTTAAACGAAGAAAATACAAGGAGGAATTTCCTGAAAAAAGCAATGTTGCTGACAGGAGGTTCTTTGTTCCTTTCGCAAATTCCAGTACAGGCATTTGCGAAAAACCCATTGTTGAATATTCCTGTTGAAAAAGGAAATAATATTTTAATCCTTATTCAATTAAAAGGAGGGAATGATGGACTGAATACAATTGTTCCTTTTTATGATTTCGGATATTATAAATCCAAAAGACCGAAATTGCATATTCCAAAATCGGAATTAATCAAATTAAATAATGATTTTGCAATACCCGAATCCATGAAGCCTTTGAAGTCGCTTTGGGATAAGGGGATGATGAAAGTTGTCAATAGTGTAGGTTATCCTAATCCTAATTTATCGCATTTTCATTCTGAAGATGTTTGGTCATCGGGAAATGATTCCAAAAAAGAATTCGGAACAGGTTGGTTGGGCAGATATTTATCCCAAGAATTTCCAAATCACCAAACGGCACCACCCGAAATTCCGGTGGCCATACAAGTAGGTGGAGAAATGGATTTATTATTCCAAAGCGACCAAGGTTACTTGGGTTTTTCCATTGAAGATTATAAGGAATTAATAGAGGTCGCAAAAACAGGCGAAAAATTCGATCATTTAAATGACAATTCAAAATATGGAAAAGAACTCCAATATTTAAGAGCCGTTTCCAATAGTACAATACATTATTCCAAGGCAATCCAAAAAGCGGCGTCCCAAGCGAAAACAGAAACGCATTATGAACCGGATGAACTTTCCCAAAAATTCAAACTCACTGCACAATTCATAAAAGGAAATCTTGGGACTAAAATTTATTTAGTCACTTTGGACGGCTTTGATACCCACGCAAATCAAGAGTGGAAACATCAGGATTTATTGAAACAATTATCTAATGCCGTCCATTCTTTTTATTCGGATTTATCCAAAAGTAAATTACAAAATAAAGTCTTGACCATGACTTATTCGGAGTTCGGAAGACGGATAGAAGAAAACGGTTCAAGGGGGACAGATCATGGAACGGCAGCACCTGTTTTATTTTTTGGAGGAGGCTTGGAAGGCTATGGCTGCATAGGAGAACCATCAGATCTTCGTAATCCCGATGAAGATGGGAATTTGAACTTTAAAACAGATTTTAGATCTGTCTATTCTACAGTATTAAAAAATTGGATGGGAGCAAATGAGACTATGATAAAAAAGGGAATTAATGGAAATTTTGAAATAATAAATGGATTAATTTAATTTTTTTCGCAGTTAAATTAATTTTTAAATTAATTTTGTTTTAAATAAATAATAAAAAAACAAAATGTCAAAATACGCCATAGCCATACACGGAGGAGCAGGTACGATCCTCAAATCCAAAATGACAGCTGAAAAAGAAGAAGAATATAAAACCGCATTAAGTGAAGCATTGATGATAGGAGAAAATATTCTTAAAGATAAAGGAACGGCAATCGATGCCGTTGAAGCAGCTGTTCGTTCCCTCGAAGATTGTCATTTATTCAATGCAGGAAAAGGTTCCGTTTTTAATTCCAAAGGCGGACATGAAATGGACGCTTCCATCATGGAAGGAAAAATGAAAAATGCGGGGGCGGTTGCTACTGTTACCGGTGTGAAAAATCCGATTACATTGGCTAGGAAAGTAATGGAAAAATCGGATCATGTTTTTTTAGTTGGGGAAGGTGTGGAAGAATTTGCTCGTTTGCATAATTTGGAATTTGTGGATAATGATTATTTCTATGATGAATTCCGTTTCAATCAATGGCAAGAAATAAAAGACAGCGATTCATTCCAATTGGACCACAGTGATGAAAAGAAAGAACAAAAATTCGGAACAGTTGGTGCTGTCGCTTTGGACATGGAAGGGAATTTGGCTGCTGCGACTTCTACGGGTGGAATGACCAATAAAAAATTCGGAAGAATCGGAGACAGTTCAATAATTGGAGCCGGAACTTATGCGAACAATGACACCTGTGCGATTTCATGTACAGGATCGGGTGAATTTTTTATCCGAAATGTAGTTGCTTATGATGTTTCTTGTCTCATGGAATTCAAGGGAATGTCCTTAGCGGATGCCAGCGATGAAGTCATTAATAAAAGATTATTGGAAATAAATGGAGACGGCGGATTAATTGCCGTTGATGCGAATGGAAATGTTGCATTGCCATTCAATACAGAAGGAATGTACAGGGCTTACGCAAAAAGTAATGGAGAATCAGCAGTAGAAATTTATGGGGATAAAAAATAATGCGTTCTTACACACAATTAGACAAAATGAAAAACCTAGCCGTGCGAGTGTGTTTGTTCACCTCGCACAAGGTCTAATTGGGGTATTGTCAAGTGAGAACAAACCTTTAGTTTTACACCTGACAAGGCTGTGCTTTTATAAAAATGCCTAGTTGTCTGGCGTTCTTAATCAGTCAAAGTAACATCACCTGTTAAAATGCTTTCTTCCCCATTTTTGACAATTATAAAATAATAGGAATAAACACCTACAGCCGATTTTTTATGATTAATATATCCATCCCATCCCTCAAAATAATCACCCGAGGAATAATTATCTTTTTGGTAAACAATTCCTCCCCAACGATTGAAGATCTGACAAGTTTTGATTTCTATTTCCTTGGGAGAATATAATTTGAAAACATCATTTACCCGATCTCCATTCGGAGAAAAAACATTCGGAATATAAATTCCACAAGGGTCGGCAAGCGTTTCATTAAATGGTCCGATTTCGCATCCTGCAAAAGTCCGAACGAATATTTCATAATTACCACTTCCTATATTCTCGAAAACACCATCATTATTTTGTAAATCATTAATTTGGTAAATCAATGAAATGTTTTCGCCCCCATCCGCATCTATTATAATGCTTCCCGTATTTACAGCACAATCCGTAGGAGAAGTCGTGATTTCATTCAAAACCAGTGGAGAACTAGGAGCAAGATTAGTTTCTGATTCTAATAAACATTCATTTTCATCTTGCATATAAATGGTATAATCCCCTCCTGATAAATTCTCGAAAATATTAGAAGAAATATAAGTCTGTCCATCCAAACTATATGAAATTGAATTGCCATTATCATTCACATAGATTTCGATGCTTCCATTATCCTCTCCGCAAGTTGTATTGGTGGCATTTATATTATCCAATGTAAATGGCGAAATTTCCTCAATAATAAAGTTTTGGGAAAGTGTGCAGTTATCCGCATCCGAAATAATGACTTCGTAATTTCCCGGAGGCAAATTCTCAAATAAATTTTCGTCTTGAAAATCCACGCCATCCAAACTATACTGCAAATTTCCGCTACCATTCGCACTAATATTTACGGAGCCATTGTCCGTATTGCAAGTTGCAGGATTTGGAATAATGCTATTGATTTCTGCATTAATTCCGATAATAATTTCAAAATCTTCTTGTTTCAAACAGCCCTCTTCATCAGATACATAAACAGTATAATTCCCCAAGGATAAATTATCAAAACTATTTCCTTCTTGGAAACTGATTCCGTCAAGGCTATACATGAGATTGGTATTGCTGCTTGCATTAATACTTACCGAACCATCATCCCCATGGCAAGAGGCAGGATTTTCATCAATACTATTTATTTCCAAGTTAACTTCAGTTAGAATTTCAAAATCTTCTTGGCTAATACAACCATCGGCATCGGACACATATGCCGTATGGTTTCCCTCTGGTAAATTATTGAAATTATTTTCTCCTTGGAAATTTATTCCGTCAAGGCTATACATCAAGTCCGAACCGGAGCTAATTGCTCCGATGGCTACAGAACCATCATTCCCCATGCAAGTCGCATCTGTAATGAATATATCTACGATGGATAAGGAGCTGTTAGGAGCAATTGTAATATCCTCTGTTCCGACACAGCCTGCTACGTCCTGTATATATATTGTGTAATCCCCTAGTGCAAGATTGGTAAATGTTCCACTGGATTGGTAATTAATACCATCTATACTGTATTCTACACTTCCATTCACACTATTGGCAGCAATGCTCACTCCCCCTGTTTGGGAATTGCAATCCCCAACGATATAGTTCACATTATCCGTTTGCACGGCATCAGCAGAGGCATTGAATTCAAATTCGCTCGCACCACCATAAACCTTATGGTCTATGGTACAAATAAAATTTACGGTTTGGTTATCCCAATCAATTTGATACACTCTTGAATCATTGTCATTTGACAAAGCATAAGTCCTCACATCGCAACCGTTTACAGAACTCACTATGCCATATATTGGCGAGTTGATTTCTGCTGAAAAATCAATATAAACATAATTGTTGCTAGCATTATCAGGATCAATATAGGCAAGTTCATTATTATCCGTCGCCATATAAAGGTCTGATTGGTAATAGGTCAAATCTCCTGCTGCGTTAAACCCCATGTTTCCATGATTATTAATGGCTCCTATCGCCGGATTGTACGAAAACAAATATCCTGTGGAGGATGCCGCAAAAATATTTCCATCTGCATCTGCGGTAAGGGCATAGAAACTACCAGTTCCCGCAGGGAAATCTGTAAGGAACGTGTTCGCCCCGGTAGTGGTATTGATTCTGCGTATTTCTCCGCCTGAGTTTATGGCATACAAAAAACCGTCAGGGTGTGATGCAATATCTGTATAAGAACCTATGTTCAGAATGAAATCGGAAGTACAGCCATTAAGATCCAATGCTACCAGTTTCCCATTGCTTTCATTCACGAAGAAATTTTGTGCAAATGAATATTGTATGGAAATGCCTAAAAAAAGAAAGATGGAAATTAATCTATTCAGGTTCATACGGTAAAAATACTCTATTTTTTTCCTAGAAAAAATCGTTTAACCGACCTTAACCTACGGATTATGAAGATTCATGTTAATTTTGTGCTATTATGCGATTAGAATCCAAAATAAATATCAATGCCAAGCCTGAAAAGGTCTGGGAATTGCTACTCAAAAAGGTTTTTGAACCCAATGAATTCATTCCGGGAATCGAGGAATTCAATATTGTAGAAAGAGAGGAAAACGAGTTTGTCAGAACCTTATATACTGAAACTGATGATGTGGTGGAACTTATCACCCTTTTTCCCGAGGAAATGGAAATGACATTTTCCTTGGTAAAACATGCTTTTCTAAAAGGTCTCTTGACCAATAAGATACTTGCCGATGGGGAGAATTCCATATTGTGTTTTGAACAAAACCGAGAAGTCACCATGGAAGAACTCAAGGGAATAGATATGCAACCTGCGCTGGATGCTGCTGTTTTGCAAATCAAGGAATTGGCGGAAGCCTAATGGCTTATCAACTCATTTTTCCATTTCCAAAGAGAAAACATAAGGCAATTCTTTTTTCAGGTTTTTGAATTTCCATCTATTCTCGGCTACTTCTTCCAGATTAGGGAAGCAAGGATAAGGCGACCAAGGATATTCTTTTATTGATTTCAATTTCAGACCTGCGTCCAATAAATTCATAATGATTTCTTCGAAAGAATGCGGCCAAAAATATTCATCCATTTTTACGCCCGCAGTTTCATCGGCATAGGTTCCGTCAGTTACTTCATGGTCAGGCTTTCCTAAATTAAAATAATCATATTCTATAGTTTGATTATCCCAATTCAAGGTATATAGAAGCGGATGGAATTCCGCAATGAAAAACGTGCCGCCCGGCTTGAGAAAATGACTCACCGTCTCTGCCCAGGCATTTAAATCATCCAACCAGCCCAAAACGCCATATGAAGTAAATACAATATCGAATTGCCCCTCTAAATTATCCTTTAGTTCCAATACATTGGAAACGATGAATTCGGCATCTAATCCTAATTCATTATTCAAAGCCCTTGCTTCCTTTATTGCCTGATCCGAAAAATCCACACCAGTACATTTTGCACCCATTCGGGAAAAACAAAGCGTATCTTGTCCGAAATGACATTGCAAGTGGAGGATGGATTTTCCTTTTACATCACCCAATGCTTCCAGTTCTATTTCCCTCAGTACATTCTTTCCTTTCTTAAAGGCTTC
This sequence comes from Saprospiraceae bacterium, assembly GCA_020631375.1. Lineage (GTDB taxonomy): Bacteria > Bacteroidota > Bacteroidia > Chitinophagales > Saprospiraceae > JAHDCE01. The sequence goes on from JAHDHJ010000036.1 coordinate 6,311, forward strand.
CAATTGATAGAAGTCCGATTTCATATGGTGCGGAGTTTTCGCATTCCATAAGGATTTATTCGCATCATAAAATGGATTCATTTTTCTTTGTTTTAGTTATTAGGCTTTTCGAATAGGAATGAATGTCTAATTGAAATGGAATTTGGGTGAAAATAATTCCAAAATTTATAAATAGTAGTACCTTGCACTTTCAATACTTAGTATTTATGCCCTAACACCTAGATTTATAATGGTTTTCCACAAAACCATCCAATTAATAATGATAGTCTAAGACCTAAAATACTAATGTCTAAAGTCTGTTGCGTAAAACGCAACTTGAATTAACGAATAAATAAAATGGCAGAAGAAAAAGGAAATCAAATTAGTATCGAACTTCCGGAAGATGTAGCAGAAGGCACTTATGCGAATCTTGCAGTTATTTCTCATTCTCATGCAGAATTCATTGTGGATTTCATCCGCATGGTTCCGAATGTTCCGAAAGCTAAGGTAAAAAGCCGAATTATCCTAACACCACAGCATGCCAAAAGGCTCATGAGGGCTTTGATGGAAAATGTCAAAAAGTTCGAAGCTCAAAATGGACCAATAAAGGATACCGAACCTCCCCATTTTCCACCAATGAACTTCAATACACCTAAGGCACAAGCCTAGCTTTATTGTTTTTGGACAGATGAAATCGTATTGAAAAGAAGAGGGTCTTTTGAAATCAATGCGCCCTCTTCCATAATGAGAAAAATTTCTTTCTCTTTAGAGAACTTATATTTCTTTTCTCCTGAAAAAGATTGGATCTTTCCTCCTGATTGTTGTAGAGTGGATAACATTTCCTCTGGGCTACTGTCCTTAGAAAAATCAAAATGGTCCGCTCCGTCCACCATCAGTCCAACCATTAGGATTTTCTCATCTAAGAATTTATAAACTCTTAGGTCTGCTTTCCTTTTGTGTTCCAGGTATTCGACATTTGATAAAATCTTATCAAAAACCAAATCACTAAACATTTCGATTAATCCTTCAGCTTGATCGGTCTTATCCTCTTTTATCTTAACCCAATCGTCTGCAGTAATAGAATTAGAGGCGAGAAACCTTACAAATTCGGATTCCAATTCTTCCAATTCCTCTATTGTCAATCTTCTATATTTCATTTCAATTAATTTCCTGATGGTACAAGTCGTAAATATTCCAATAATATGAAAATACATATTCAGGAGTAAAACAAGAACTAATTCTGTATAAATGACATTTGAACACCCATAATTGGCTTCATCTTTGCAAAAGATGTTGTTAAAAAACCGTCTTTTCAGGTTAAAGAATCATAAAAATTGAATCTTTTCTGTAATTCTCCGTTCTATAAAGACATAGGCATTGGATTCCTTTTATTTAAGGGGATATATTGTTTATTTAGAATCAATAATCCTCTGCAAGATTACACCATTTAACTAAAATTTAATTGTTTTCTAAGTGTTTTTTCTTGATTTTCAGCAAACTTAACACTAAATTAGATGTATAAAATATTTTTAATATGAAAGTTTTGATATTCAGTTTTGTCATCTTTGCTTCCCCGATAACCGAGAATTTGCCAGACATGTCCGGCATCACAAAAGCCTTGAAAACAGGGAATGCAGAAGACTTATCCTCTTATTTTGATGAGGATGTGGAATTGGCTTTGATAGATGATGAAGATATGTATGGAAAAGAAGAGGCAAAAGAAAAGTTATCAAGTTTCTTTTCTTCTAACCCGCCGACATCTTTCACTCAAGTCCATAAAGGAACGTCCAAAGGGGAAGATTCTCACTATGTAATAGGGGATTTGGTCGTGGACGGGAAGACCTTTCGGGTCTATATCTACTTGGAAGAAACAGAAGATTCTTATATCATTCAAGAATTAAGGATTGAAGAATAAAATATGAACCCAATAATATGAAAGGGAGGAATCGCTAGCAGGTTCCTCCCTTTTTTATATGCCCGAACTTGCTTTGTGCCATAGAATACCTCATTTTTGTGGCGTCTGAAAATTAGTAGATAATTTTTTTAAAAGAAAAAATAAAACATTAATCATTATGGCCGAGGCTAAAATAAATGATACACAACTTTTAAATTTTATAAAAGCAGGTTTGGAAGAGGATGTAAGGGATGGAGACCATACCTCATTGGCATGTATTCCGAAGACAGCCACCAATACAGCCAAATTGCTGGTAAAGGATGTAGGTATCCTTTCCGGAATGGATGTAGCGAAGACAGTTTTTGAGTATTTGGATGAGAATGCAGAATTCAAAGCGTTCATAAAGGATGGTGAAGATGTTAATGAAGGAGATGTTGCCTTTGAGGTAACTTGCAATAGCCAAGCTTTATTAAAAGGAGAAAGATTAGTCTTGAATACCATGCAAAGAATGAGCGGAATCGCTACACATGCCCGACGTTTTTCTGATGAAGTCGAAGGTTTGGACACTCAGGTTTTGGATACAAGAAAAACTACTCCACTCATGCGATTTTTAGAGAAACAAGCTGTGAAAACGGGCGGCTGTACGAATTATAGATATGGTCTTTACGACCGTATAATGATCAAGGACAACCATGTCGATGCAGCCGGAGGTATGAGGCAGGCAATTGAAAGAACCCATGCTTATTTGAAAGAAAACAAATTGGATTTGGAGATTACGGTGGAAGTAAGGAATCTTGTAGAATTATATACAGTATTGGAAATAGGTGGCATCAATAGGATTATGCTTGATAATTTTGAAGTGCCTTTGGTTAGGGAAGCTGTCGCCATCGTCAATAAAAGATTTGAAACGGAAGCTTCCGGAGGTATTAATTTACATACCATAAGAAAATATGCTAAAACAGGTGTGGATTTTGTTTCAGTAGGGGAGTTGACACATTCTATTAAAAGCCTTGATTTGAGTTTGAAAATCAAGAAATAGATAATTCTCTTTTAGTCCTTTACACGATTAAGATTGATGCAGGGAGTATAACGCATAAGACATGCTTTTTTTTGCGTTTCCGTAAATTAGCGTTAAATAATAGTTTGTCAAAGCATTAAGAACGCTAGTATAAACCAAGTCAAGAACCAAAAAGTTTCAAATGCGACACAAGAATAACACCCCAGCATAAGCTACGGAAAATTCTAGGCAAACAATGCCCGGTTGTATTTTTTGAATAATAATGAGAAGATATAGCGGGAGAGCTTCTCAGGTATTTTCAATAGTGCGTATTATGAAAAGAAGAAAGGGGATTTAAAAAAGGATTCAATTGTAATTATTTGATTTTCAAAGAGTATGACAAGTAGTTCCTGATAAAATCACTAAAGTCATAAATGAAACAATAACTACCCAGAATCGAACATCTTTGTAAAATGTTATACTATCTTCTGTAATCATTTTAATAAATTTGTAAAATATAGGTTTAATAATGCGAATACAGATATTTCTGTATTTCTTGATGGATAAATAGGAGGGAATTAAAATATCGCATCAAATTGTTTGATTACAACAAGCCAAAAAGGATGCCAAAAAACCAAACAGAACTTAAAAAACAATAAAGCCGTGACATTAAAACTTAGCCCATAGATTTAACTACCTCCCTATTTATTTGTTTAACTAATTGCGGGCCCTCATAAATCAAACCGGTATAAATCTGAACCAAAGAAGCACCTGCATTTAACTTATCTATTGCATCCTTAGGAGAGCTGATTCCACCCACTCCGATAATAGTGATTTTCCCTTGTGTTCTCTGATGGATATAACGAATAATTTCAGTTGATTTTCCTGCTAATGGCTTTCCGCTCAGCCCTCCATTTCCAATACGCATAAGTTTTTTTTCCGATGTATTTAAATCTGACCTCGAAATGGTTGTATTTGCTGCAATGATTCCCTCCAATTTTGTATCTAGCACAATTTCAATCACGTCATCCAATTGCTCCTGATTTAAGTCAGGAGCAATCTTCAATAGGATGGGTTTTGCCTTACTTTTCTTATTGTTTAATTCCTGTAAACGGCTTAATAAAAGCGTCAGTGGTTTCTTGTCTTGCAACTCTCTCAAACCCGGTGTATTCGGGGAACTCACATTGACTACGAAATAATCCACATAAGGGAATAGGGCTTCAAAACTTATCTCATAATCTGTGACAGCATTTTTATTCGGAGTAGCTTTGTTTTTTCCAATATTGCCTCCCACAATTAAATTTTTTGGCCTGTCTTTCTTCAATCTTTCGACCATTGCATCCAATCCCTCGTTATTAAAACCCATCCTATTGATGAGTCCATTGTCTTCCGGAAGTCGGAAAAGGCGAGGCAAAGGGTTTCCTTTTTGGGCAATCGGAGTTACGGTTCCAATCTCAATGAAGCCAAAACCCAAGGAAGCCATCGCTTTGAAATGCTTCCCGTCCTTATCAAATCCTGCAGCCAAACCCACTGGATTTTCAAAATCCAACCCCATAACCGTCCTTTTCAATCTGCTATCTTTGACAGAATGGAAATTTCGGAAAATTGAACTAACAATAGGTATTGACAAAATGATTTTTAAAATTGTCAATGTAAAATGATGTGCTTTTTCCGGAGAAAGAAGAAACAATAGAGGTTTAATGATAATTTTGTACACGATGATAGTATTTTTGGGCAAAGATAAGAAATAGCAATTGTGAAAATCATTTTATACAATGATACATATAAACATTTGGGCGGAGCTGAGACTTACTGCTTGGAACTCATGGATAAATTGGAAAACTTGGGACATGAGCCGATATGGCTGAGTCATGGCGAAGAGAGTCCCAAGAAAAATTCGCATATTGTTCTCCCGATATTCAATGAGGGGAAAATCAATTATTTCAAATCCAAATATTTTTTCAATTGGGATGCTTACCATGCCATTAAGGAACAATTGGAAAAACTTAAGCCGGACGTCATTCATCTCCACCATAATCGCTATTATACCTTTTCGGTAATGAAAGCGATAAAGGATGTCGGAGTTCCTGTAGTGCAGACAATTCACGATTACACCTTATTATGCCCATCCCAATATTATCCCGATCTATATTACGATACTCCGGGAACAAAAAAAAGAAAAGAAAATTGCCAGCTGATTTGTTCCCAAGGAACTTGCTTGCCATTCAAATCCAGAATAGGGCATCCTTTTGCACATGACAGAAAACGAAAAAAAATCCGGCAGCAAATTCCCAAATTCATTGCCCCGTCAACAAAACTGAAAGAATATTTGGAAAAAGCAGGTTTTGAGAACGTGGATTTCATCCCCTTTTTTATTGATGAAAATAGATGGTCTTTTAATTCTGAAAGAGAAAATGAAAATATCATACTATTCGTAGGGCGAGTAGAAACAAACAAAGGAATCCATCATTTGGTCGATGCGGTAATAGAACTGAAAGAAGAGATTCCAGATATTCGGCTCATCATCGCCGGAGATGGCTCACAATTGGAAGTATTGAAAAAAAGGGTGAAGGACGAAATGCTAGGGGACTTTATTTCATTAGAAGGCTTCGTGAATTATGATTCCATCAACACATTATATGAAAAATCCAATGTATTGGTTGTTCCCTCACTCGATATGGAACAATTCGGTTTGATTGGCATTGAGGGACTTGCAAGTGGCATTGCCGTAATAGGAAGTAATGTTGGAGGCATTCCCGAATGGTGTATCCATGAGGAAACGGGCTTGCTTTTTGATTCGGAAAATCCCGCTGAACTCAAAGTCCAAATAAAACGGATGTTGTTAGAAAAAGGATTGTCAAGTAAATTGACAAAAAAAGGAATGCAACACATAAGGGATATTTACAATGAGAAGCAACATTTTGATAAACTTTTGTCTTTATACAAAGGAGCCAAAAAGATGGATTGATACATATGCGTTCTACACAATTCAAATTATTTTTAATTTCCTAATTCTAAAACAGATATAATTTTGAGTAGCAATTCTAATCATCGTACCTTTGCGGAAAATTAAAAGGAATCCAATGTCAGATAAATATAAGTATGATTTAAGGGGTGTATCCGCAACCAAGGACGAGGTACACCAAGCGATAAAGAATTTGGATAAAGGTTTGTTCCCGAATGCATTTTGCAAAATACTTCCGGATGTCGTTGGCATGGATGCCGAATACTGTAATATCATGCACGCAGATACTGCTGGCACGAAAGGAAGCTTGGCATATATGTATTGGAAGGAAACCGGGGATTTGGATGTTTGGAAAGGAATTACCCAAGATGCCATTGTCATGAATATTGATGACATGGCATGTGTGGGTTGTGTGGATGATATTGTTCTGTCTTCTACGATAGGAAGAAATCGCCACCTGATTACAGGAGATGTGATTTCTACTATTATCAATTCTGCGGTTGAATTCTGTGGAATGTTGGAGGAACACGGAGTTAAAATCCATTTGGCCGGAGGAGAAACCGCAGATGTGGGAGATGTGGTAAGAACCATAGACGTAGGATACACCACATTCGCCAGATTGAAGAGAGAAAAGTTAATTATCAATGATATAAAAGCAGGAGATGTCATCGTTGGTTTTGCTTCTGATGGTCAGGCAACTTACGAAAATGAATACAATGGAGGAATGGGTTCCAACGGACTGACTTCCGCAAGACATGATGTGTTTTCAAAAATCTATGCGGAAAAATACCCTGATAGTTATGATTCCAATACACCGAGCGAAGTAATTTATTCAGGAAAGAAAAAATTACTGGACGAAATGGAAATTAATGGAAAAAAAATAACGGTAGGGAAATTGGTCTTGTCACCCACTCGTACTTATCTTCCATTGATAAAGAAAATACTTGGATTGAAAAATGCACATGAACAAATAAATGGGATGATTCATTGCTCCGGAGGAGCGCAAACCAAAGTATTGAAATTCATAGAAAACAAACATATTATAAAGGACAACCTGTTCCCAACTCCACCATTATTCAAAATGATACAGGAAGAATCAGGAACAAGCGATAAGGAAATGTATCAAGTTTTCAATATGGGTTCAAGGTTGGAAATCTATACAAATGAAAACTTTGCCCAGGAATTAATTTCCGCATCGAAATCATTTGACATCAATGCCCAAATAATCGGACGGGTAGAGGAATTTGAGGGAGAAAAAGTAAGTATTCTGACAGAGAAGGGAAGGTTTGAATATTCTTAGGCAAAATTCCTAAGAAAAGACTATCTATTTATCTTATAATTTCGTAAATTTCCCTTTCACAATAAATTATATAAAAACAATATTTTTTCGTTCCAATGGGTTTATTTATCAGACTATTGGAATTTTAGCAATGTTGATACAGCTTAGGAATAGTGGGTGGAACAAACACCTAACTATTCCTTACAAGGACATATACGACTAGAAATTGGTGGCAATAATGAAGTGTAGAGGAACATTTTTTTTATTTTTTTTATTTTTTTTATTTCAATTATCAGCTCAGTCCAAATTACAAAACAGGGGCTTCAATGCCAATCAGAATTTGGATGCCATTCTAAATCTGAGTACTCAAAGCATAAGCAATTTATATCCCTTTTCCCAAAAAAAAGAAAGAGAGGGAAAGGATAATGAAATAAAAAGAAAGAACAGTAATGTGAATAATCAAGCTATTCCATTACCGGTATCTAATGCCAGTCAAGGAAATTATCCGCTACCGATTCCTCAACCCACCCATCTCAAAGGCAAAATAAATAACCCTACTTTCCAATCTATTGCCATTAAATTTTATAAGGATTTAATTTCATTTGAAGAAACAGAATTCGTTTTGCCTTTAGGAGCAAATAACGAATTCGACTTCCAATTCGACTTGTCAGAACCCACTGTTGCCAAATTGGTTTATGGAAATGTTGAGACAGAAATATTTATTGAACCAGGGAATACTTTGGAAATAAGTTCTTCGGGAAGTTCATTTATTTGGTCATTGAAGTTCGAGGGAGATGGCGCGGCTAACAATGAATTCCTAAAAGATTTCAATAATGAATTCATTAATGAAAACGAAAGTAAAATCTATGGCGAAATAGTCAGCAAGAGAGCAATGGATTTTCGATATTTCTTAGATGGTATCCATCGCTCAAAATGGAATTTCTACCATACTTATGACTATAAAAAAAGAAATAAATTCACTTCCGAATTCCGGAAGTATATTATTGGCGAAATAGATTATTGGTGGGCATATAGTTTGTTGAGATACCATTGGGAACATCCTGCATCGAATGGTTTGCCACATCCGATGAAAATCAGTCCGAGTTATTATAATTTCCTAGGAAAGATTTTAGTCAGCAATGATTTTGCGACCAAAAGCAGGAATTACTTGAATTTTTTGGTACTCTATTTAAAACTAAGGGAAGACAACCCTGATATTTATATATTAAATGAAATAGACCAATCTGTTTTTGAAGCGAAAACGACAGAGTTAGATGTGGTCATTAGTCCGAGTAATCGAACGGTTTTAAGAAAATTATTCAAAGGAGAACGGATAAAGTATTTGAACAGTAAAACCAGTACTTATTCGTCCTTGCTTGTGAATGGGACATACGTTTCTGCTCCTTGGTATAAGGTTAGGACTCTGGATGGAAGAGAAGGATGGGTTTTTGGTGGGAATGGAAAAATAATCGGAGGTAAGGAACCCGAAAAGCAATACAAAAAAATAAAACTCGAAGAAGAATATACTAGGCTTGTCGCAATTTCAAAAGTAGGAAAATTAAGAGTTAGGGAAACACCTGGAACTGCTGCTGCCATAGCCCTATTAAACGAGGGTGAACTCATGAATTATCTAGGAAACAAATCTTCCCAAAAATATACATTCACAATAAGGGGCGAAACAGTAACTGATTATTTTTATAACATTGAGACATCTACTAGAAAAATAGGATGGGTTTTCGGTGGTGGAATTGAAATGCAAGAAGTGAAAGGAAAAAGGCTTATTGATAAAACCATTGTTGTCGAAACAAAAGATAATGTCAGGGACAATTCTGAATTATATCTTACCGGACGGGCCTTATTCTATACAATGGCTAACAAGGTGTTCTGGAAATGTAAGGATATTCATACTGACCCCTCAAAAGTAGAGAAAGAAGTAAATGATTTTGTCGCAAGATGCCCTTATCCCGAATTCGACGAAGCGATAAATAAAGCTTATAGTAACGCTCTGAAAAGAGAATATGGAAATAAGAATAACATCGCCCAGGCAGAAACAAAAAATACAGTTCCTAAAATAGTAGAAAAGCCAACTGAACCAATAAGTAATTCCTCACTAGATGAAGGTCCTAAAAACAAAAAAGATAAACCTAAAAAAACAAAGGAAAAGAAACAGAAACCCAAAAAGAAGAAATCCGATGCTTTAAAAACCGAAGACAATATAGTTGGAACGGTAGGCGAAGGAATTCCCTCTTATTCTGCACCCGAAAAAACGAGAATCCAAGACAAAGCAGAGGATACGATACCAAAGAAAACAAAAAATAAAAAAAGAAAGAAAAATAAAAAAGTACCTGAAGAAGAAATAGAAAATATCGCTGATAATATAGAACGGCAAAATATCGCTGAAGACCCTTTTGTCGTATCTACTTCCAAAGAGTCCAAAACGGAAGAAACTAACTTTTCGGATACATTACCTAAGCCTGTTCCAGCTCCAGAAAAATCTAAACCTCTAAGTAATAAAGCAACAACTAAAAATGTTGTTACATCTGGGAAATTAGATGCAGATTTGACTGCTGAGTTAGACTTAATCGCACTAGGCTATACAAGAGTAGAAGCACAAAAAATTATTGAAACAAGAAGAAGGGAAGCGGCACAAAGGGCAGAAGCCACTCCTCCTAAGGCTACACAAACGGCAGGAAGCAGGATTATTTCGCCAGCTAAGCTGATGTCCCAAATAGATTTGTCTCCTGACAAGAGAGTTCCCTATTCCGTTAAATTGACAGGAAAGATAAGATACCATAAAAACAAGAATGCACAAATCATTTTATACACCGATCCCGTTTCCATGCAGGAGGTGAATTTTAATTTGTATGTGAAACCTGACGGAGCATTTTCCACCGTACTTAAAATATACGAGCCAACCATCGGGAAATTTATTTATGGAGCGAGACATGTTGATATTTATTTGGAACCGGGGAACGATATGGAAATTACTTTCTTGGCAAATGATTTCAAAAAAACACTCAAGTTTGAGGGGGAAGGGAATATTCACAATGAATTCCTGCAATCATTGAAATCGGAATTCAAAAACGAAGACATAGAATCCAAAGGCAAAATCTATTCGTCCACTGCATCCGAATTCAAGAGATTCGTCAAGGAAATCCATGAAAGGAAAATTAAATTCTACAATAAATCAAAAGCAGCTTTTTCCGATAACTTCGATCAATATATAAAACATGACATCGATTATTGGTACGCTTATAATCTTACGAATTATAGATGGGAAAATCCCCTGCAATACGGAAACTCAAAACCATTGACAATTAAAAATAGCAACTATTATGATTATATCAACGAAATAGGAGTCGTGAACGAAGGGGCCATTCCCAGCCAATTTTATTCCTATTTCCTAGATTTATACCTAAAGGACAAAGCTCAGGAACAAGAGAATAGAGGACTTACTGATATCGAAATCGCTAGTAAATATCTACACGGAAAACCCATGTATTATTTCCAAGCCAAACGATTGGCAGCGGCATCCAGAAATGGGAAGTTAAGCGAAGTCCTTTTTGATGTCAAAAGACTGATGGACGAATGCCCATACGAATCCTATAAGGAATCCATGAAATCCGCATTGCGAGAATCCAACACATTGCTTACCGGAATGGATGCTCCCTCATTTACCTTACTTGATGAGAAAGGAAGAAAAGTGACCCTTTCAAATTTCAAAGGGAAAGTCATTTACTTGGATTTTTGGGCAACATGGTGTACAGCTTGTACAAGACAAATGTCGAATTCAGATAACCTTAGAAACACCTTTAAGGATAAGGATGTCGTATTCATTTATGTATCCGTTGACAATTCATCATACGAATGGAAAAATTATTTAAGAACACATAAACTCCCCGGAAAACACATATATGCAGAAGGAGCATTAAAATCCGATATGGCAAAGGATTATGGTGTCAAAAAACTACCTGCCTTATTTATCATAGATAAGGAAGGCAAAATTGCCAGGAATATTGAAAAAATACCTAACCAAATGAGCGTAATCGATCAAATAAATTATCTGCTTGTATCCCCTTAGCCATGAAAAGATTCTTTACGCTAAAATTCATATCCAAACTATCGGCAATGTCAGTGCTTTTGGCAGCAATAGCCATACTTATTTCTTATTCTTGTAATAAATGGATTATCAATTCTACCACAGAAAGAATCTATTCATCCCTAGATCAAATTCCAGAAAACAATGTAGCCTTACTTTTAGGCACTCGCCAATATTTGGCGAATGGAAGAGAAAACCTATATTTCCGATACAGGATTGATGCGACAGCAAGATTATACCATGAGGGAAAAATCAAACACATTATTGTTAGTGGAGATAATCATGTCAAATCTTACAATGAACCCGAAGACATGCAAAAAGCACTAATGGCAAAAGGAATTCCAGAAGAAAAAATCACACTGGATTATGCTGGCTTCAGAACATTGGACTCTGTAGTAAGAAGCAAAAAAGTTTTTATGCAAGAAAAATTCACCATCGTTTCCCAAGAATTCCATAACCAAAGGGCAATATTCATAGCAGAACGATATGGCATTGATGCAATAGCATTTAATGCCGAAGATGTAAACAAAGCATTTGGAAAAAAAGTCATGGCAAGGGAATACCTCGCTAAAGTGAAAGCAGTATTGGATTTGTATATACTAAGGAAAGAACCAAAATTCCTCGGGGAGAAAATAAATATTGAGATATAGGCTTTATTGCGAATTCTCTTTCGTGATAACAATTCATAATGAAGTCTTATCAGTACAATAATTAATATTCGTACTTTCGCTTTATATACTAATATCCAAAGTCTGTTGCGTTTTACGCAACTTGAATTAATTATAATAAACACATTAATACATGAGACTGAAAATAGCCGCTGGTAATTGGAAAATGAACAAGGATTACCAAGAAGGGTTGGAACTCGTATCCGAAATCGTTCAAAAATCCAAACCGGCAACAGGGACACTTGTCATCTTGGCGACGCCATACATTCATTTAAAGGATGCTATCAATATTGCTAAAACAACAAGCCATGTAAAAATAGCAGCCCAAAATTGCCATCAGGCAAAAAATGGAGCTTATACAGGTGAAACCTCCATAGGAATGCTCAGTTCCATTGGTGTAGAATATGTACTGATAGGACATTCGGAAAGGAGACAATATTTCAGAGAATCCAATGAATTATTGGCAGAAAAAGTAAAGGCGGCACTTTCCGAAAACATTACACCCATTTTCTGTTGTGGCGAATCCCTCGAAATCAGAAACGAAGGGTGGCATGTGCGTTATGTCAAAAATCAACTAAAAAAATCCTTGTTTGACTTATCAGAAGAAGATTTCAAAAAAATAATCATAGCCTACGAACCCATATGGGCAATAGGCACAGGAGTTACGGCTTCCGCCCAACAAGCACAAGAGATACACAAGGAAATAAGGGAAGCTATCGCAGAAAAATATGGGAACATCATTGCTGAAAACACCACCGTTCTTTATGGAGGAAGTGTCAAGCCAGCAAATGCAGAAGAACTATTTTCACAAAAAGATGTGGATGGCGGCTTAGTCGGAGGTGCGTCTTTGAAAGCGGAAACGTTCTTACCTATAATAGAGGCATTACCCACAACCCATTCGTAAATATTGTTAAGTAGAATAATGGATTATATCCGATATAGTATTCAGTCTAGCCCAGAAACTGCAGAAATAATGACCGCATTTCTGGGAGAATTGCCTTTCGATACCTTTGAGGAAACAGAAATAGGTTTGGATGCCTATATCCCATTAAAAGAAGACACAAGTGAAATAGAGGAACATCTGCTTCGATTAAATGCCCTTTTTCCATTTAAATATAGTAAGGAAACGATCAAACACCAGAATTGGAACCAAATTTGGGAATCTAATTTTCAGCCTGTCGTTCTAGAAGGATTTTGTGCCGTAAGGGCTGATTTTCATGCACCATTTGAAAATGTGGAACATGAGATTATCATCAACCCCAGAATGGCATTCGGAACAGGACACCATGCTACGACATACATGGTCATGGAATTCATGAAAGAAATTGATTTCAAGAACAAAAAAGTATTCGATTATGGATGCGGAACAGGAATACTAGCCATCTTGGCCGCAAAAATGGGCTGTAACAATATTGATGCAGTAGATATCGAAGAACCAGCATATGTCAATAGCATAGAAAATGCAGAATATAATGGCACTCCCGAAATAAAATTCTTCCATGGAACCCTAGAAGCAGTTCCTGTAAGGACATACGATATTATTTTAGCTAATATAAATAGGAATGTAATACTGGATTCTCTTCCATCGTTACACCAAAGGCTGAACCCCGGAGGGATTCTTTTCACCTCCGGATTTTTGGCACAAGATAAAGATATGGTTTTCGAAGCCCATCTAAAAAATGGCTTCTTAGCTATGGAACATAAAAAACAAGGGAAATGGATTGCTGCAAAAGCATACAGAAGATATTGAACATGATCGTTTACAATATTTCTATTTCCTAAATTAGATTTTAAATTAATTTATTATGATACATAAGTTCACACTAACGATTTTACTGTCTCTTTTCTTAACAGTAGTTTCGTCAGCTCAAGTACTAAAAGAATTTTCCTCCAACCCACAAGAATTCATGAGTCAATTAGATGTTTACATGAATAAGAATAAAAGGGAAGACATTGAAATCATTTTCAAAACATTTAAGAAGCAATACGAAAGTGGAGTTTTTAATGCAGAACAAGCGACTGCCATACATCTTATCTGTGATGGAATGCTCAAACAGAAAATGGCACCGTCACCTTATTTTATGGGTTATTTGAATACACTTAATAACATTAATCAGCTAGGGAAATCCGCTACTAAAATAGATGAATTCAATAATCTTTGTACTTCAATAATAGCAGATATACAAAAACGTAACGCAAAGAATTATAAACAATTTTTAGGCTTTGCTGAAAATTTTTATGTCGACAACTCAATAAGGAAATCTACGGGTTCCATGTGGAGAACCGAAGCAGCGAGTTATAAAATGGAGTATAAAGAAAAAGAGCTTTATGTTAAATTCGACCAAGTGGATTTATACGGAATAAGAAAACAAGATTCTATAAAAATTGAACAAACTACAGGAGCTTACTATCCCTTTACAGATACATGGAAAGGAGAGAAAGGGCAAGTAAGTTGGGAGCGTAATGAAATGGAAGATGTTTTCGTGAAATTAGGAAAATATGAATTTGAAGTAAAGAAGAATGTTTATACCTGTGATGATGCAACTCTTTATTTTCCTAAATATTTTAAAAACGTACCTATCAAAGGCGTATTCGAAGATAGAATTGTCGTGAAAAGTGCTGGTTCAAAATCTACTTATCCCAGATTTGAATCTAGCAATAAGTTGCTTAAAATAGACAATATTGGTTCGGATGTAGAATATCAAGGCGGATTTAAATTACAAGGATCGACTATCTATGGTTATGGAGATAAGGATAGGAAAGCGAGGATACAAGTCAAATCTCCTTCTACAGGGAAAACCATATTCAAAGCGACTTCTTTGCAATTTACGATTAAGGAAGATGTAGGGAGGCTACTTGCTTCCTCTACTGAAACTGTACTCTATTTTGGAAAGGATTCGATTTATCACCCCTCATCTAATGTGAGATTCGACATCGAAGAAAAGAACCTGTCATTAGAAAGAGGAGAGAGAGGCAATGATAGAAACCCTTTTTATGATTCATACCATAACATTCGTTTGGATGCGGAGAACCTAAATTGGAAATTAGATACGGATTCGATCGTTATTGGAAAAACTATTCCGGGTATAGGTGGGGGGAATGACAAGACTGCCAGCTTTGAATCCATCCATTATTTTAATGAAGGAGGCTATAGGGAATTACAAAATATTTCAACAGTAAATCCTATAGCTGCAGTAATGGCCTATTCTAGGGAAATAGGATCAGATGAACTGGATGGGGATGGTTTGGCAAGGAAAATAAATGCAAAATTCAGCCTCAAGTCCATCAAGAGCCTACTCTATTCTATGGTGTCAAGAGGTTTTGTAGAGTTTGATGATGAAACAGGTACTGTATATATACAGGAAAAATTAAAGCATTATGCAAAAGCCGCAGTTAATAAAACAGATTATGATAATGTATTGATTGTTTCCAAATCAAAAAAAACCAATGGTGTCATCTATCTGAATGACAAGAGTGAAAACCCCATAGATATCAAAGCCGTCAAATATGTGGAATTGAGTAAGGTTCAAAAAGTCGCTTTCAAGCCTAGAAATAACCAACTTTTGCTTAAAAAGAACAGGAATCTTGAATACAATGGTAAGACATTTGCAGGTATGAGTGCTTTCCAAGGGGTGAAAAACAGATTTGATTATGATGCTTACCAAATCAAAATGGATTCTGTAAGATATTTCGACTTATTTGAAAATTCCGGAGGACTCGACGAAAATGATTTACCCATAGCGTATTCCATAGGCTCAAGGATAGAAAATCTCTCAGGAGCATTAATTATAGATGCCCCTAATAATAAATCCAGTAATGAAGATATAGCAATGTTCCCCTCTTTTTCAAGTAAAGGACCAAGTTATGTTTATTATAATTCCGCTGAAACGAGGGGTTATGCATATAAGAGGGATTCCTTTTATTTTGAATTGGATGAGTTCGGGTTCCATAGTTTGGACAATTATCAACCTTCGGATATAAAATTTAAGGGAACTATGTTCAGTTCCGATATCTTCGCCCCATTTGAAGAAACGGTAAGCCTGGTTGAAGAGGATAAGTCACTTGGCTTCATTCACGACACTCCCTCGGGTGGTTATCCTGCATATGTTAGGGAAAGCAAATCTGGGAAAGGTGATTTCAAAGGAGAACTATCATTGAGCAATGCTGGTTTCCTGGCCAAAGGGGACATAAATTATCTTGCCGCATCAATTTCTTCTGAGGATATTGCTTTTGAACCTAAGGAGATGACTTGTTCCGCTCGGAGATTCGATCTGGAGGAAAACAGAGGAGCCCACCCCAAATTACCACAAGTCAGCGGTATAGATGTGAATGTGAGTTGGTTGCCATATAAAGACTCAATGTATGTCACACCGGAAGAAGCTCCTTTTTCCATGTTCAAGTCTGGCTTACATACAATGGAGGGCGTACTTATCCTTACTCCAGGAGGATTAAGGGGAAGAGGATTAGTGGATTGGGATAAGGCATCTATGACTTCTAAAGACTTTCTTTTTGGAGCATATTCATTAACGGCAGATACCTCTAATATTGCCATAAAGGCAAAAGGAACAGCAGATGAACTGGCATTTGATTCCAGAAATGTAATGGCAGATGTTGATTTTGACAAGGGAATAGGGGTTTTCAAAAACAATAGTGACGGAATATCCACATCGATGCCTTATAATAAATACAAGACATCCATGAGTGAATTCACTTGGAAAATGAAAGAGGAAACCGTAGAATTCAAGGCATTGGATGGAAAAGTAGATGAATTTTTGGCTCCTGAATTGGATTCCCTAAGGTTTGAGGGCGCTACCGCAATGTATGATATCAAGACAAGTACCCTAAAAATAGGAGGAGTTCCTTTTATCAAGACAGCTGATGCTTTGGTCTATCCTGAAACAGGAGACGTGGAAGTAACAGCAGGAGGGAAAATGGGTACATTGGAGAATGCAAGGATATTGGCTAGCGACAAAACAAAATATCATGCTATCAACAGAGCCACTGTAAATATTCAAGGAGGTCGTGATTATACCGCGAGTGGGTTTTATGAATATAATATCGGTGACAGAAAACAGGAAATCGAATTTACTAATATAATAGGTGCTCCCATTGGCAAAGGGAAAAGAACCGAAAAAGCTCTTGCCACGAGAGGTAGCGGCAAGGTATCCGGAGATGCCGATTTCTATATGGACGTTAAAACTAAATTCAAGGGAGAAATCTCCCTTAGCTCGGAAAAAAGAGATCTATATTTTGACGGCTATGCTCAATTGGATATGGATTTACCGCAAAAATCTTGGTTTACTGTGCAAAGTGATGCTGATAAGAGAAACCTTGCCATCAGATATGCCAAACCAAAAACACCTAATGGAGATCCTTTGAAAACAGGAATATTCATAGATAAGATGATGGGAAATCCATATCCAAGTATAATGGGTATTCTCTTTGCTCGAAAAGACAGAGCTATTATGGACGTGACTGGAGTATTCAAATATGATAAGACGAATGATGCATTTATTTTTGGAGATTCCATAAAATTAACTTCAAAAGACTATTACAAGGGAAATACTTTCACTGTCAGTAATAAGACTAAGGAATGCGTAGCTGTGGGTACGTTCAATATAGGGGAAAATGTAAAATTCTTCAAACCTACGGTAGTTGGTAAAGCAGTAGTGAAAATGAAAAATGAAGTAGTTGACTCCTTAGGGGTAAGACAATCTTCTGCACAAAAATTGGTATTGGATGCAATGGCAGGAATAAGCTATAAATTACCTGAAGAAGCAATGAAAGTCATGGTTAAGGATTTTCAAGTAAATACCTATGATGTTGCCAGTCACAAATTAAGTGCGAAATATGAAAAATTACTTCCTGATATTATAGGGGGAATGGTCAAGAATAAGGAAGGTTACAATCAAGTCGTAAAGAATTATCCTGCTACTGGAAAAGTAACACTACCCAATACAGAGAAGCATTTGTTCTTCTTTAGTTATTTACCCATGAAATGGGATCCTGAACTGAAATCATTGGTTTCCAAAACCAAAAACATTGGCTTAGCCCAGATGAATGGTGTTAGTATTAATAAAACAGTAGAAGCATATGTAGAATTCAGAATGCCGAGCAATGGCGAAGACGGAATGCATTTGTACATAAAAAACCCCTCCTCCGGAGGACATTATTATTATTTCAAATATAAGAACGGGGAATTGGAAACTGTTTCCAGCAACCCTACTTACAATAGTGCTATTTCCGGTGCCAAGAAAAAAGAATTAGAAATTAAAATGGGGAAAGAAGGAGTATATAAAATATCTCCAATCAGTCCTGTTTCTGCAGACATGTTTATTTCCAGGGTGAAAGGTGCTTGGTAGGAAGGTGAAATCCCTTTCGGAAAATAAAAAACATGAGTCATCCCGAATTTCTAAGTTATTGGAAATTCGGGATTTTTAGATAAAATTGATTGATAATCAAGCTACTGAAGCTAGTGAAACTAAAGAGAGTTTGTTTTCCTCGTTAGCATAGTGAGTTGATTCCGTTAAGAATTTCCGAAGCCTTGGAGGAAATTTAGGAATTTGCGAACGGTTTCCGACCGGAGGGAGGAAAATGCCTTAGAGGAAATGCCCTTTTTTGGTTCGTTTTTTGACAAACAAAAAATGAACATAAAAAGAATTAAATTATTGTACTCTACCCGATGGTTTTTAAAATAACTGCCGTTTCAGGTGTTTGTTCACCT
>JAHDHJ010000299.1 GCA_020631375.1 Saprospiraceae bacterium
AAAGAGATAGAGATAAAATATTTGCTAAATTGTATGTAGATAAGAATGTCAAAATGAAATATGTGAATAAATTAAAAAAAGAACTGTCATTAAATAATATTACAAGATTAAGCTATGAAGTAAAACCAGAAGATGGAGGGAATCCGTACCAAAGGACTTATGTGTTTTGGCTTAGGAATCATGATGAAATAAGTTTAGGTATTTATAAAAATAACCAACAAGAAGAAAGCGAAATTAAAATCATTCCCAAAGAAAAGGAAGGCTTTTATTTTAATGATTCACTAGTTTTACTAAAAGGTTTAAAAGAAGTTTTTAAAAATAAATTTCAACAACCCGGATTTTTTCCTGATTATTATATTCAGGATGAAATGGATTTTTCCAGTTATTTACATTTGCATACATCTTCTAAAGCAGCGATACAAGAAATCTGGGATGAATATGCAGTCGAAATGTTTGGGGAAGAATATAACCATTTAAGTAGAACGAATAAAAAGATGATAAATGAAAAATACCCATACCATATATTCGAAATTACAGAAGAAATGATTGCTACAAAAAAGAGATGATTCAATTTTTCTTCCCTGCTTCCAAAATCAAAAAATCATTCAAAGAATGAATAACTTCCCACATATGATTCATGTCGGCAGTAGGGAAAACAGCGAGTTTCAAAGCCTCCATCATTTCCTTTGACTTTTCCGGATAATGCTTGGAAAACATTTCATAACAAGGATATAAATCAAGGGTAAAACATTGTTCTTTTTCCATAACCAATTCAAAACCTATCCTTACTGTCCTTTTCATAATCCAAGAACAAATTTCTTTTAAATCTTCTTCAGGATTTTCCTCTTTCAGCCACGCTGTTATATTTTCAATCCCCTCTTCAATGCTCTTGGAATGAGCATAAGCTGCTGTTCCGATTTTAAATTTTGGAAGCCCTTTTATTAAATCCTTTCCATGAACACAAATACATTGGGTTTTTAAAAGGAATTGTAATTTTTCAGAAGTTTTTCTTCATTTTTATATGATTAGGGGATAAATTACTCTATCCGATGGTTTTAAAATAACTGCCGTTTCAGGTGTTTGTTCACCTGAAACACTCTGTCCGAAGATTAAGTGATAAATATAAAGCCTACTAAAATAACAAAAGATTTAATAAGAAATATTAATCTTGACAAGTATTTGTTCGTTTAATATCCTCATTTAAGAAGTTAAATTAGGAAAGTGATTTACCCTTTAAAGATTCTAGAGTCATGTTTTTCCATTTGCGTTTGAAATCTTAAAAATAAAAAAGCATCTAATGATAAATATTAGTATTTTTACGGGCAGATTTTAAATACCTCTTTTTAATAGGAATGATAATTTCCATTAATTTAATCAAAATTAAAGAAAAGAAAAATGTCAAGAAAAATTGCAATAAACGGTTTCGGTAGAATCGGACGGTTGACACTTAGGAATTTGTTGGGAAAGAAAGATGTGGAGGTTGTTGCAATCAATGATTTAACAGATAATAAAACATTAGCACATCTCTTTAAATATGATTCTGCGCAAGGGAATTTTCAAGGAAATGTAACTTATACGGATAATACGATTACCATAAATGGAAAAACCATCAATGCATATTCCATAAGGAATCCGGAGGAATTACCCTGGGAAAAATTGGGAGTGGATGTGGTATTGGAATGTACGGGTGTTTTTAGGACAAGGAAAAAAGCTGGTCTCCATAAAAAAGCAGGAGCTAAAAATGTAATTTTATCAGCCCCGGCTAAAGGAGATGGTTTTGAAACGATAGTATTGGGTGTGAATGATGAACTTATCACTACCCAAAAGGATTATTTTTCCAATGCTTCTTGTACGACAAACTGTTTGGCTCCGATAATTAAGGTTATTGAGGAAAATTGGGGATTGGTACAAGGGAATATGACTACGATTCATTCTTATACTGCCGGACAAAGATTACAAGACGCCCCACATTCTGATTTAAGAAGAGCAAGGGCAGCAGCCGTAAATATTGTTCCGACGACTACCGGAGCAGCTAAGGCATTGGCATTGGTCATGCCGAAAAGCAAAGGGAAATTATTCGCAATGGCAGTACGAGTGCCTGTTATTACAGGTTCATTGGTAGAGCTAACGGCTGTTATTGGCAAAAAAGTTACAGAGGAGAATATCAATGAAGCATTCAAGAAAGCAAGCGAGAACGAGTTGAAAGGCATTTTGCAATATTCGGAAGATGCACTGGTTTCTACCGATATCATCGGCAATAAACATTCCTCAATTTTTGATTCCCAATTGACGAAAGTCTCTGGGAAACTGATCAAAATAGTGAGTTGGTATGATAATGAAGCCGGATATTCCGCAAGATTGGCGGACTTGGCTTGTAGGGTATAATATTAGAATTGTAAAAAACTGATGATAATATCGCCTTCTAAGTTGAAACTTAGAGGGCGTTTTTTATTTTTGCAAGATATTGTTGAATCCAATTCAAACATAAACATCATGGATATTAATTTTTCAGGAAAAAGAGCATTGCTAAGGGTTGATTTCAATGTTCCATTGAATAAGGAAAATTTTTCTGTTACTGATGACACTAGAATAAGGAGAGCCTTACCTACGATTACCCATATTCTGGAAGAGGGAGGCTCTATCATACTGATGTCGCACTTGGGAAGACCGATGAAAAAACTCAAGGAAGACGGGAGTATTGATAAGGAAAAATTCACATTGAAGCATATCGTTCCCTGCTTGGTGGACTTATTGGGAGTGGAAGTGAAATTCTGTGATGAAACGGTAGGGGAGAAAGCTACGGAAATGGCAGCCAACCTCAAACGTGGGCAAGTCATGCTTCTGGAAAATACAAGGTTCAATGAGGGAGAGAAAACGGGTGATCCGGAATTCGCCCAAGCCCTTGCAGCATTAGCGGATGTTTATGTGAATGATGCTTTCGGAACTGCACACAGGGAGCATGCTTCCACCACGACGGTTGCGAATTATTTCGATGAAGAACACAAGTGTTTTGGCGAACTATTAGAAAATGAATTGAAAAATGCCGCCAAAGTGACCAACAATCCGGAACGACCTTTTGTAGCCATTGTTGGTGGAGCCAAGGTTTCTGATAAAATGTTGCTTTTGGATCGCCTGCTTGACCAGGTGGACACACTTATCGTAGGGGGAGGAATGGCATATACATTCATGAAAGCACAGGGAGGGCAAATCGGAAATTCCCTTTGTGAAGAAGATAGGATGGAGTTGGCGAATGATTTGGTAACGAAGGCAAGGAAAAAAGGAGTGAATCTATTATTGCCCTCGGATTCGGTAGTGGCAGATGGATTTTCGAATGATGCCAATACTCGGATTGCACCAAGCAATATGATAGAAGATGGTTGGATGGGATTGGACATAGGGGTTTACGCCCAAAATGAATTTACTAATAATATCCGTTCTGCCAAAACGATTCTTTGGAATGGACCAATGGGTGTTTTTGAAATGTCCAATTTTGCCAATGGAACGAAGCTTGTTGCCCAAGCCGTTGCCGAAGCAACTAAATCCGGGGGAGCATTCTCTCTCATCGGTGGTGGAGATTCCGTAGCGGCAATTAATCAATTAGGGCTTTCCAAACAAGTCAGTTATGTATCTACAGGGGGAGGTGCCATGTTGGAATTATTAGAAGGAAAGGAACTACCCGGTGTTAAGGCAATGGGAGAAGGGAAACTAGAATCCTGATTTTAAACAAGCCCTTACCAAAGATTTCCTCTCAAAGAATTTAGGAAAGTATTATTCTTTTCATGATATTCCCTTGTATTTATGCTTCTTAATTAAAACATGCTCTTAGTATTCTCTTCATTTTTGGATTTCTGTCTGTTTCTTTTGAAAAAAGCCTAAAAAAAACTACCTTGTTATGTCAATAGTGCCTACTTGATTCAAGTATATCTTGTCCTAATATAGCCAATTAAAATATGTTGAAATCTGAAACTTAAAAAACTAAAAAAGTTTCCAAAACAGATTCATCAAATCGTTAAAGGCATTGATTAAATTATTTTACGACCAAACCCTCCAATCAGATGGAAAGA
>JAHDHJ010000037.1 GCA_020631375.1 Saprospiraceae bacterium
GTGAACAAACATCTTGTAATGGTTGTACAATACCAGTAAGCATGAACATTTATGATAATGAGGTTTACAACTGTGCAGAGTCCATACCTTTTGAATTTAATGCAGGAGAGGATGACGGAGCTGGATGTGCAGGAGATTTGTTCACTGGAATCATTGATGGAGATGGAATAGAAGAACTTCAATACATTACGTTCATAGATGAAGATAATATACTTTTCAATGGAACTCCATTTACCTTTGGAGCAAGTAATACCTTGGATCTAGGACAAGTATGTTTTACGGATAATAGCGGAGGCTGTCCCGGAACATGGTGCTATAGGGCTAGGATTACACGTACAGGTACCTTTGTTGTCAATCCGATAGATGAGATATGTAATGCGGCAGTTATACCCGGAACGCTCTCATTAGGGGGGAGTCTTGGGGATGAAACAAATTATATCTACGATAACTTCTGTGCAACCGGATCTTTTTCCGGGGATGTTGACCCCCAATATTTCGATAATGAATGGGGTGTTTGGATAGCGTTCAATACAGGGCCGGTAGTTGGTTCAAAATTGACAATAGAAATAGAATCCGACGGATTCTTTGCTGACATTTATGTCCAGGCAGCGGTATTCGAAGCACCTAATGGATGTGCAGATCAGGCATCTTTGATAGAAGTGGCCAATGATGATGACCTCTTAGATTTGGCCAATGATGAAACATTGGAATTCTATTGCCCCAAACCCAATACAACCTATTATATCCTTGTAGATGGAGAAAGCTTTGCAGATCCTTTCCAACTGTTTGATGAAGAACACGGCAATTTCGGAATTGGAATCTACGATGATGGGGCTGTTCAGGCTTCCGATTACATTTGCGGAGCGGAAAATCTGGGAGAACCCGGTCCGGGAACTCCGGTAACAACATCATTCCCCTTGCAATCCAATATTTGTGCAACAGAAGCGATTTCTGCTACAGATGACGATCCCATTCCCGGATATGATTGGAGTACGGATGCTGACCAGCAACAAGGTGTCTGGTATGAATTCACCGCACCGCCAAGCGGATCTGCGAACATATATATCAACTCTACGGCAGATTTGGCAAGTATTTTGGCTCCTAATGATTTGGATGTATATGTGGCATTATACACAACTTTGGATGATGTCTGCGACCCTGCCTTTACCACAAGCCAATTGGAATTCGTAGATGAACAACATTCCGTTTTTAGTCCATGTGGATTGGATTTATCACCTAATGATACCTATGATGAATCCTTTGATGTTTACTGTTTGGTTCCCGGGCAACCCTATTGGATTTTTATAGATGGAGATGAAGATTTGCTTCTGACATCTACAGAAGGCTTTGATGGAGTAGATGGGTATTTCAATCTTACAGTTTCCGACTTGGAAGAACCACCTGCCCCGAATAATGATATTTGCTTTCCCATCTCCTTGGATGGAGGAGTGCAAATGACTCCTGGACAAACTATTACTTTGCCTAACCAGAACAATTATTGTGCAGATAACTTCTTCGAACCTTTTACCATCTTTGGTAGTAATGGCTCTAATGACTTTACTAACGAACAAGGCGTTTGGTACACCTTCGTTGCTCCTGCTTCTGGTGCCGTCAATATTTGGGCAGAGAATATTTTTACAGAATTCTGTCCTGCGCCTTTTAAATTGTATGAAGATGCCATCCGTTTGGAAATAGCCGTTTTCGAAGTCCCTGTAGGTTTAGAATGTTGTTGTGTTCCGGCAATTAATCAAAATGATGAAAATGTTGGTTTAATACATGCAGAAAGTGAAACTATTGACGATATTTTACCTGTAAGTTTAGGAGGAGGTGGATATACCGACCCGATAAATGATGATCCTCTAAATGATGAACATGCTTTTGTAGATTGTTTGATACCGGGAGAAACTTATTATATACTGATTGATGGACTGGCATTAGGATTGGCATCCCTTGACTTCTTAGAAGGACAGTTTGATTTGACCATACAAGCAGTGGACCAACCGGCTCCCACATATAATGATACACCTTGTACTGCTGAACCATTGGGTCCTTTAAATGGAATTCATCCTGACATATTTAATAATTATTGCGCTACCACAGACACCCTGGATCCTTTAATAGAATTTGACTTGCTGGGAAGTACTTTGGATCATGAACAAACGGTTTGGTTTACTTTTGAAGCTCCTGCGACTGGTTCTGTAATAGTCGAGGCAATAGACTCCGGAACGGATGATATCAATATGCAGGTTGGTGTATATTTTTCCGATGATGGGACTTGTTCCGGAAATATGATTGAAATCAATGCAGATTATGATGTAACAGAATTGAATCAGAATAATGATATTATAACATTCGGGGAAGAAGTTCCCGACATTTACTGCCTTGATCCTGGAGAAACTTATTATATCATGGTAGATGGTATTGAAGATATTACAGGCTTATTAGATTTGGAACAAGGAGATTTCCAAATCAGCATTACTGAAACACCTACTACGATAGTCCAGACCAATGATGAGATTTGTAATGCTACACCTTTCCCCGGAGATCCCTTTACAGGAGGACCGCAGACTTTAGTGGATGAGCATAATCTATGTGCCCAGAATTTTGGAGATTCAATTCCTACTGCATTTGCTCCAGACCATACCGTTTGGTACGAATTTACAACCCCTGCCGCCGGACCGGGATATGCAGTGGATATTTCTGTCATATCCTTGGAAGATTTATTTGACATCTTCTTCTCAGAGACAGAAATGATGGATCCACAAATCGCAGTTTTTGTATCAGATGATGGAACTTGTACAGGAAACCTTACTGAAATAGCAAGTTCTTATAATCCGATTTCCTTGGATGTGATTCCTCCGGATGTAGGTTTTTCCGAAAGTCTCGAAGTCCAATGTCTTGAACCGAATACCACATATTATATCATGGTAGATGGTTCGATAGTCAATTATCAAGGCTTCTTTGATATTACAATTGCAAATAACACTAGCGTAGATCCGGTAGCCCCTAATGATGATTGTGTCAATGCAATAGATTTGGGAACTGTACCTGTCAATGGTACAATTCCTCCGGGTACGGACTATTATAATTTCTGTGCAGACACAGAACCCGGAGAACCCGACCCATCCGCTTTCGGAATAGACCAGACCGTTTGGTTCACCTTTACGGCTCCGGATGATGGTTCTGATCTTGCCAATGTAACCATAGAATTATATGATGATCCGGCTTCGACCGGTGATTTGATAGACTTGCAAGGAGCTGTATATATATCTAGTGATGGAACTTGCAACGGTGATTTTACGGAAATTGATAGCGAGTATGACTTTGGATTTACAGATGAGACAATTGAATTGACCTGTTTGATTCCCGGACAAGAATATTATCTACAGGTAGATGGTTCGGGTACATTCATAACAGTAGAGGGCTATTTCCAAATAGAAATCATAGATAATGGAGGAACGATGGCTGTTACCAATGATGATATATGTGCTTCGGCGACAGCATTGGGAACAGTGCCTGACAATACGGGAAGTATTGGAGGTAATTTCTCTAATCTCTGTACTTCGATACAGAGTTTCGAACCCGACCCCGGTTTTGGATTAGGGACAGATACCATTAATAATACTGTTTGGTTTACATTCACACCACCTACATCGGGTAATATTTTCATTAATGCAGATACTGATCAACTTATTGGTGGCGATGGAGTGGATTTACAATTAGCCGTTTATTATTCAGCGAATGGAACTTGTGATCCTAGTCAACTCGTACCAGTGGACCACGAATGGAATCCGGGAGATTGGGATGAGGATTTATACATTACTTGTCTGGATCCCACGGTAACCTATTATTTACAAGTGGATGGTTCAACCCTGTTGGAAGCAGGTCAGACAGGTGAATTCTCCCTAGATATTTCCGATGATACAGGTGCAGTATCGCCTGCGGCTCCTGCCAATGATGATATATGTAATACGGCAGGTGATTTTGGTACGATTACGAATACTGAAACCATGACCAACCAGTCCAACGAATGTGCATCTTTGGAATTGGGAGAACCGGGAGTACTGGATTATGCCCAACATACGGTTTGGTATGAATTTATTGCCCCTCCTTCTGCCCACATAAGTATTGAGATTGTACCTACTACAACACTGGGCATTTGGGATTGGATACCTGAAATTTATCTATTCGAGACTGATGCGGCAACTTGTATAGTTCCGGATTCCACACTTGTTACCTATGATTTATTCCCCAATACGGCGCTTGAATTCGTATTGGAAACTCCTTGCTTATATCCTGGAGAAACTTATCAAGTCCAGATAGATGGTTTGGCAGGCTCTTCGGGAGGATTTGATATTATCATTACAGATTTGTTCCCGAATTATGCGGCAACTGTAGAGCCTCCTAATAATGAATGTTTTGGAGCAACACCTATTACAGTCCAAAGTGAATCCTGTTTTGTAGGGGACGGAATATGGGAAGAAGAGAATTATGGACAACCAACCATTTCGCTTAATGATGCCTATGTCCAATCTTGTAATGGAGAGGGGAATTGTGGAGATACTTGGTACTGTTTTACATTGCCACCTACGGGTACGGTATTGATAGAGGGAGATGATGATGATGTCGGACCGGGAACGGATAATTCTGAATTGACAGTAATAGCCTATACAGGAGATTGTAATGGATTGACACCCTTGGATTGTGAAGCAGGGGGAAGCAGTGCCGATGTCTCTTATGAGATTGAGGGAACTCCGGGCTCAAAGGTTTATCTGCAAGTATTCGATGGAGGAGGGGACGATCATGGAGAAGATTTCTTACTCTGTGTATCCGAACAATGTGGTGCAGACAATTGTGATTTTGCGATAATTATGGAACCTGATACCGCTTATTGTTGGAATACCGCATCTGCTTTGGGAGAGGATTTTACTTCTACAGACCCTGCTGATTGGGATTCCGGATATGAAGAATGTGGAGACGGTAGTAATCCCGAGCATTCTATATACTTTGGATTTACATCGGATTGTAATGGAGGATCGGTAGTTGTTACCCTTTTTGATATCATGTATGAGGATGGAAATCCTGCTTATATTCCTTGTGATGATGTATTGGGTGTAGAAACAGCTTTGGATGGTTTCACATTTACGGTATTCGCTGATGCGACACCCTGTGATAATATGGAAGATGATTTGATTTATTGCGAGGTATTCAGCGGTTGTGATCACAACCTCAATAATGATAATTTCTCTTTCCAATTTGATAACCTAAATTCATTTACGGATTATATCATACAAATTGATGGTGGCATTTACAATCCTGTTGATGGGGAAACCGGAGGTAATGTACAAGGGCAAATTATGGTACAACTATTGGGTCTTCCTCAGATAGACTCGATGGTGATAGTGGATTCAATCCCTTGTTTTGGAGAAACGGGTACAGTTACTGCCGAAGTTTCCCAAGGAGATTACCCGTATTCATATAATTGGACAGATAGTTTGGGAATGAATATAGGAATGGATTCCATTTATAGCCCTGTTTTAGCCGGATGGAGTTATGTTACTGTAACAACGGCGAATGGATGTGAGACGTTTGATTCCATTTATGTTCCGGAACCACCTATCCTTATATCTACAATGGAATATGATTCTACCCAAGTCTGTTATCAGAATGATGTTTCAGCTACCGTCCATACAACAGGAGGAACACCAGAATACACCTTTGAATGGGATAATGGGGAAATGGATTCCATTGCGACGATGCTTTCCCCCGGATTGCATACCGTTACAATCATAGATGATAATGGTTGTAGGGATTCCATAGAAGTGGAAGTCGAGGAGGGCTACCTGAACTTTATTAGGGATTAGGCAGGCTAACTTATACCAACTTCAGCATATCCCCACTCTTGAATTGATAGAGTATATTGGGGAAACCTAAAGGAAGGGGTATGAAAAAAGGGCTAAAACTTAAATGTTTTAGCCCTTTTTAGAGCAAAAATTATTTTTTATATTTCTTTATCCAATCACAAATGTATTTGCCATTACAGTCATGATCTTAGTATAAAGATCGTCCGGTTTTATGGGTTTGGATAAGTATTCGTTCATTCCGATTTCTAGGCATTTTTCAGCTTCTTGCTTACTACTATTTGCCGTAAGTGCAATAATAGGCACTTTGCTGACTTCCCTAATTTTAACGGTAGATTCAAATCCGTCCATGACTGGCATCTGAATATCCATTAGGATAAGGTCATATCCATGTTCCTTGAATTTTTCATAACCGATTAATCCATTTTCAGCGATATCGACTGTTACTAATTCCGACCATGATGTCAATACTTTTCTTGTAGCGATTTGGTTGAGGAAATGATCCTCTACCAAAAGTATTTTCATAGCTTGGCTAGGTTTGCCATCGATATCCATAGCGACCTTTTCAATGGTCTGCACAGGAATGGACACCGTGAATTTGGAACCTTCTCCGAATTTACTATCGATATCTAAGCTACCGTTCAGGTTTTTTATTAATTTATTGACAATTGCCATTCCTAACTGCTTGCTATCTTTACCCTCATAATTGATTTGTAATAAATTATCCGCTTGCATCAACTGTTTGACTTGGGCCTTCATTATTCCCGGACCGTTATCTTCCACTTCCACTTTAAGACTGAAAACGCTATTGCTATTTATTTCACCTAGGATAAAATTGACATGGATGGCACTTCTCTCTGGGGAGTGTTTAATTCCATTATCAATCAGATTATAAATAATCTGATTGAATTTATTGGCATCGGTCTTGAAATGTCTGGGAATGGACGAATCGCAATGGAATGATATTTTGGTTTTCTTCTGATTAGCCTTTAATTGCACCAATTGCTTTGTTCGTTGGATAAAATCCTCAAGCATGATTTCCTCTTCCTCTAATTTCACTTTTTCGGACGTGAGCATGGAGAAATTCAATAGGTTATTCACCGAAATGGATAAATCATCTACGGATGCTTGTAACCCGTTCATGATTTCCTTGTCCCCTGCGTTCAGCTCTACCTTGGAAAGGATGTAGGAAAGATTAAGGATGGAAGAAAGCGGTGTACGGATATGGAAACTCATATCTTCCAGAATCTCATCTTTTATTTTCGAGGTTTGGCTGCTGAGGTTTTTTTCTATTAATAATTTTTCTCCTAGTTTCCTTTCAGTGATATCCTGTATTCCTCCGACCAATAAGAACTTACCCGTAATGTCATCAAAATATACTTTAGCATGGATGAGAACATAATTTATGGTTCTTCCATTAATAATAATCCGATGCTCAACCTTATGCCTTTGTCCATCCTTGGTTGCTTGGTTGAAAAAATCTTCTACCTTGGTCTTATCATCAAAATGGACTGAATTCAAGTAATCTGCCAAAGACGGGCGAATGCTTCCGGGAAGATAGCCCAGAACCCGATAGACTTCATTCGTCCATGTCATTTCATAATTGACAAGATCCATTTCGAAATTACCAAAATTAGCCATTTCCTGAGCTTCCAGATACCTTCTCTCGCTGATGGAAAGGCTTCTGGCGGTTTCTTCCAATACGGATTTTGTCTTATGTCTTTGCAAGGAATATCGAATGACTCGGCTTAATAATCCACTATCGAATTCTCCTTTGATTAGGTAATCCTGTGCTCCGGCTTTCACTGCTTGATTGCCTACGATTTCATCATTTAGACCAGTCATAACTACAACTGGTGTAGTAGGGTTTTTTTCTAGAAAACTAGTAAGGGTTTTGAAGCCATTGGAATCTGGTAGAGACAAATCCAATAGTACCAAATCCGGACTATTGTTTTCTATGAACTCACTTCCTTCATATAATGTTTCCACAGTGTGCAACTCATGTTTGAGCTTGGCATCCTTTAAGAATATTGAAACCAGGTGTGAATCAGCCTCATTGTCCTCGATAAGCAGTATTGATAATTTGTTTTTATACTTCATTTTTACTAAGTCTTCGGTTTTAAATGATTAGGCATATTGGGAATACCATGAGTTTTTGTTTTTTATTAAATGGTTGAGGGAAGTATGACTGTAGATAGCCAAAACTCCTCAATATTTTTAATAATGGTGTAAAAACTATCATAATCAACAGGCTTATTGATATAGCAATTCGCATGTAGATTATAACTTTTTATAATGTCCGTTTCTGCATTGGAGGTTGTTAGGACAATAATTGGGATTCTTCTTAGGTTCAAATCACTCTTAACTTCTTGTAGTACTTGCCTTCCATCTTTTTTGGGAAGGTTCAAATCCAGCAAGATAATATCCGGAGTCGTCGCATCAGAAAAGGGATCTTCTTTATTCAAATATTGTATAGCTTTCACGCCATCTGTTACCGCAATTAGTTGAATATCTGATTTCCCCTCTTTAAAAGCTTCCTTGGTTAGCCTGATGTCGCCGGGATTATCTTCAATTAATAAAATTTTAAACGATTTTTTTCTTTTTATCATAATATCTAGCATAGTAATAAGTCCAGTATGTTGGGATTTTAAAAAATCGTTTGAAAATGCTCATTAGAGGCGTAATTACTCACGATAGATTATTTCTATGGTTGTAAATCTTCGATCTCCGATTTTCATGCCTTGTTTAATCAAAAAAATGATTGTTTTCATTTCAAATATCAAATTCCCAACATACTCTCATAAATTTTACGACCCTAATTTTAAAATGTTGCAGAAGATGATCATAATTATTGACTTTTGGGAAAACTCTTCTTGCTGTGACTTGTCATTTCCCACTAAAATATAGGGACTTGAGCCAATTAGATATATTGTATTTTTATATTTGCATACTCAATGAGTATGTCACGGAAAGCATTCTTATAGAATTTTATTTCGCATAAGACATATAATTAATTACAATAATCTTTGGATTTTAAAAATGTAATGCTAAATTTGGTTCGCTTTTTGTACAGAGTCATTTGTAATAAAAAAACATTTATGTTATTTACATGGAAAAATGCAGTTAAAATAAGTGTCATGTTCATAATGATTTGCTTATTTTCATCCTTTTCTTTTTCTCAATCCCATTCATTAGAAGTATCTGATTCAGAGCAAATTGTAAGATTTATCGATATTGATATACTTATCCCTTCTGAAGTTGAAGACAATAAGTATTATGTGGATTTGGAATTACTTGAAGGACATTTGAGCGACCTAAGCCTAATGAATGGTCAAAATGAGGTGGTGATGAATAATAGTTTGGCTTTTGCACCCAGTAATGCACTTTACGAGTTGGACTTGACCGAATTTGAAAAAGGAGACTATACTTTGAGGGTTAGAAGTTATTCGGAAGAAATCAACCAGGATATTAGTGTCCGGTAACATAGAATTTTTAGATGAAAAAAACCGCCAATAATTCCTTTAGGAATTATTGGCGGTTTTGAATTTTAGGATAATAGAAGCAATCCAATAGTGACGTTATCTGTATTGATCAAATTCTATTTAAAAATCTAGCAATCTATTTATACATCAATTCCCTTTGCTCCTTAATTTTCTCATCCCTTAGGTATTCTTCAAAACTCATCAGTTTATCAATGGTTCCCTTTGGAGTGATTTCAATGACCCTATTGGCTACGGTATTCATGAAATGTTGGTCATGGGAAGTAAAAATCATATTTCCCGGAAATTCTATTAGTGCATTATTGAATGCAGTAATGGATTCTAAATCAAGGTGATTCGTCGGTTCATCCAATAAAAGGAAATTCGGATTTTGTAGCATCATCCTCGATAACATGCATCTTACTTTTTCTCCTCCTGACAATACGCTGGATTGCTTCAATACTTCTTCTCCCGAAAATAGCATTCTTCCTAAGAAACCCCGGATGAATACTTCATCCTTTTCTTTGGAATATTGCCTCAACCAATCCATAAGGTTCAAATCCTGCGTTCCCGAAAAGAATTCTTCATTTTCATTAGGCAGATAAGCTTGGGTGATGGTTACTCCATATTTGTATTCGCCACTATCAGCTTCTTTTTCCCCACTGAGAATCTCGAAGAAATTGGTCAGTGCCAGACTATCCCTTGAGAACAAAGCGATTTTATCACCCTTGTTCATGGTGAAATTTATTTTGGAGAAAAGCGTCTTCCCATCCAGTTTTTTCTCTAGATTAGTGACCTCCAAAATCTGATCTCCGGGAGCACGTTCCGGATTGAAATTGATGAAAGGATATTTTCTACTGGATGGTTTGATATCTTCCAGATTCAGTTTTTCCAATGCTTTTTTCCTACTGGTCGCTTGTTTGGATTTAGAAGCATTTGCGCTAAAACGTTGGATGAATTCCATCATTTCCTTTCGCTTCTGATCCACTTTCTTATTCTTGTTTTGCATTTGGCGTAAAGCCAATTGACTCGTTTCATACCAGAACGTATAATTTCCAGTATAGATTTTGACCTTATTGAAATCAATATCCGCAACATGCGTACAGACCATGTCCAAAAAATGCCTGTCGTGGGAAACTACGATGACCAGATTTTTATAATCTGCCAAGAAATCTTCTAACCACATAACAGTTTCAGCATCCAAATCATTCGTAGGCTCATCGAGTAGCAATATATCGGGATTGCCAAATAAGGCTTGTGCCAAAAGAATCCTTACTTTCTGAGGTCCCGTAAGATCTTTCATCAAGGTATAATGCAGTTCTTCTTTCACTCCTAGGTTGCTTAAAAGCATGGCTGCGTCGCTTTCAGCTTCATAACCACCCATTTCCCCGAATTCGCCCTCCAATTCACTTGCTCTCATCGCTTCGGATTCACTCAATTCGGGATCTGCCCAAAGTGCATCCTTTTCTATCATGATGTCATAAAGTTTCCTATGGCCCATCATCACGGTATGCAAAGCAGAATATTCGTTGAACTCAAAGTGGTTTTGTTTCAATACAGCCAATCTCGCACCCGGAGCAATGGAAACATGTCCTCCCGTAGGATCTTTATCACCCGAAAGGATTTTGAGGAAAGTGGACTTTCCGGCACCGTTCGCACCGATTACTCCGTAGCAATTGCCTGTGTTGAACTTAATATTTACTTCGTCAAAAAGGGTTCTTTTTCCGAATTGTAGGGAAATGTCATTAACTGTAATCATATCGGTATCTCAAATTTTGTGCAAATGTAAGGATTAAGACAAAGTAAAATGAATAATTGGTCATTTTACTTTCCCAAGGACTTTAGATTTCAATTTTTTTTATAAGTTTGTTTAAGTAGATGTTCAGATTTAAAGATATTTAGATGTAGAGATAAAAATTGAAACTCAATTGCATTGTGAAAAAATATTTACGATTTAATTCTGTCCAAGTATTTAGAGAGAATAATATTGGGTGATTTCCATTATGTATAACTAATGGTATGGAAAAAACTAAGGTTAATATAATCTGGTTTAAACGGGATTTGAGAACAAGGGATCATTTGCCTCTTAGGAGGGCTGTTGCAAATGGCTTGCCGACTATTCTATTGTATATTTATGAGCCGAGCATCATGTCTTTGCCTCAGCATTCCATTCGGCATTGGAGCTTCATTTATCAGTGTTTTGAAAATCTTCGGAAAGATGGTTTGGAAATAAATGTTTTATATTGGGAATCCATTCCTATTTTCAAGAAATTAATTTCAACATATTCTGTAGTAAATATATTTTCCCACTTGGAGGTAGGGCTAAAAAAGACTTACGATAGGGACGCATCTTTAAGAACGCTTTTCAGCAATAATAATATTCCTTGGATGGAATTTTCTTCAGATGGAATCATAAGAGGGAAAAAAGATAGAATCGGATGGGAAGAGAATTGGTATGAAGAAATGGAAAAACCATTAATTCGTACTGATGTTGGAAAATTAAAGCAATTAAGAATTCCTAATAATGTTGTTGGAAATAATTTAGAAAAATTAAATTCGGAAATAAAAAATAAAAATAAGAATTTCCAAATAGGAGGAGAAGATTATGCTTTTGATGAACTGGATCATTTTATGAATGAAAGGGGATTTAATTATCTTTCTAATTTATCTTATATTGAAAAAAGCAGAATTTGGAGCAGTAGATTATCTGTTTATTTATCTTATGGTTGTTTGAGTTTGAGGGAAGTTTATCAAGCAGCGAAATTATTTGAAACAGATACAAGAGAGGGGAATAATTATAGAAAATTCATTATCCGTTTATTTTGGAGAAGTCATTATATCCAAAAATTGGAAACAGAATGGAATTTGGAATTCCGTGCTACGAATACTTCTTTGGAATATGATGAAAGGGATGTTGATGAAGAATTATTGGAAGCTTTTTTATTAGGTAAAACAGGTTTCCCATTGATAGATGCCAGTATGCGATGCCTAAGGGAAACTGGATTTATTAATTTCCGCCAAAGAGCAATGCTCGTCACTTTTGCTACTTTTACCTTATGGTTGGATTGGAAAAAAATAGCCGTGGAATTAGCGGCTTTATTCCTTGATTTCGAACCGGGGATTCATTACGGACAAATACATTTGCAAGCGGGCCTGACGGGTTATCATACGCTCCGGATTTTTAATCCGACAATACAAGCGGAGAAATTTGATAGGCAAGGAATTTATATTAAAAAATGGCTGCCGGAATTAAATGGTGTTCCAGTTCCTTATTTATTCCAAGTTTGGAATTTATCTGAAGAACAACAAGAAAAATTCAAATGTAAGATAGGGGAGGATTATCCATTTCCAATAGTGGATTATGAAATTGCTACGACATTAGCGAAAAGTTATTATTGGAAATTAAGGAATAGGGAAGAGGTACTTAATTTATTACCTGATATTTTTAATAAATTTTGTTTGCCAAAAAATATAGGTAAATATACCGCTTCTATGGAATTTAATTTATCGGAAATAAAATCTAATAAAAAAAAGAATTAAGGGAATAGGCAAAATATAACCTGCCCATTTTGACTTGTTAATTCTGGTAGTTTATTTATTGCCTACTCCCTTATTTTAAATTAATTCCTTTTTTAGAAATGATGTCAATTGATTTTTTATTCATCCCATTATTTTAGTCCATTTACCATTTCTTCTTTGTTGAAATGTCAGGAGGTTGAAATTTCTGTTTTCCATCTTTTGTAATAAGCAATGTAGGAATCCATTAGCTAAATTACTTGCTCTTTTAATAATAATTTTATTTCAATGTATCCAAGCTTAGGATTCTTTTACTACGAAATCTGGCCATCTGTGCATATATTCTATGAATTTTTTGCTTAAACCTTCATTGGAAAGATACTGCTCTGAAACAGGTGTTTCTACAGGTTCGAAATTTGGATTTTCGATTACTTTGATTGGGAAATCATGGTGAAGAATTCCGGATCTCCCAATAGTTACAAAGTCCACTCCCGAATTAAGGATTTTACTAACGTCTTTGCCTGACCTGATTTTTCCTGCTACGGTTAATAAAACATTTTTGAAATTCAGCGATGTGAAATGTTCTAATAAGGATAAATCTTGATAATTATTATCTTCAGGTTCTTTGAAACAATCCCATAAAGATATGTCTAAAAAATCAATTAAATTATCATCGATTAACTGTTGGGAGACAGATTTGATTTCTTGAATATCCATTCCGAATTTTTCGGGAGATAATCTTACTCCAAGTAAAAAGTCTTCACCACATTCCGCTCTAATTTTAGCAACTATTTCAAATAAAAGCCGAGACCTGTTTTCAAGTGAACCACCATAATCATCTGTTCTTTTATTTATTTCGGAACTTAAAAATTGAGTTAAGATATATCCGTGGGCGCCATGAACTTCAACACCATCATAACCACATTTTTTGGCACGAATAGCTGCCGAAATAAAATCATCCCTTAATTGTTTCACTTCATTTAATGTAAGAGCTCGTGCATTGGTTTTTTCATTATTAGAAGGGCAAACAGGTCTTTCATTTATTAATTTCTCAGGAGTACGCATTCCTGCATGGTGTAATTGAATAACAGCTAAACTTCCCTGTTCTTTAATATTGCTTGTTAATTTTATATGACCTTCGATCAAGTCATCACTGAAAATGCCTAATTGACCAGGGAACCCCTTTCCTATTTCTTGAACATGGGAAGCGCAAGTCATGACCAATGCAAATTGACCTTCTGCTCTCATGGTTAACCATTTTAATTCGTCATTGGAGAGTTGACCATTCTCATGGCTTTGTCGATTAGTTAAGGGTGCTAACATGAACCTGTTTTTCATTGTTAGACCGCAAGGGAATTGTATTGGAGTATCCGGATTTATGTGCATTAGCTATTATTGTAAATTAAGGAATAGGGAAGAGATACTTAATTCATCACCTGATATTTTTAATGAATTTTGATAATTTTCATTATTCATTATTCATTATTCATTATTCATTATTCATTATTCATTATTCATTATTCATGCCATCTGTCGATAGAACCGAAATTTAAAACATCCTTATATCCCATTTTCTTTAATCGTTGTACGGCATCTAAACTTCTCATACCACTTCTACAATACATAATTGCTCCGTTTTTTGGAATGTGTTTGTTGTTTTCTAAAATGTCAAGAGGAATATTTATTGCTCCATCAATTTTTCTTTCTTGATATTCTTCCGGAGATCTTACATCAACTAATTGAAAACCTTTTCCTAACAAATCCTTAGTTTTAGATAGGGATATTGGACCTTCATATTTGCCAAACATTTTTAATAATCCTTCATACATTATTGATGCTACACAAATATGTGTAGTAATTACTACAAGTTGTAATACAATTAACACGACTCCGAAAGCATATGCCAAAAATACATTCTGATATGAGAAAGCAAATCCAATACCAACATTCATCAAACCTCCCATAACACAGGCAATTCTCCGGGGTAGTGGGTTAGCAGGTAGTTTTTCAGCTTTAAAGATATGCCTGACTCCATGATTATAAAGTAAATCCAATGGGTGGGCATTTGGAAACCAAAAGGGAACAATACCCAAAGCAGCAATAGCAAAATGCCAATAGGGATTTTGTAAGACCAGCAGCCCGAATATTGCCAAAAACATACACAATAGTGGCGTGAACCTAAGTCCATTACTAATTGATTTTAATTTGTCTCCGGAATAAGTGCAGTAACCTTGTTGCATTAATCCATTTTGTTGAAGATTAAATTTTGTCATTCTATACCTATTTGGTTTTTCAATGCTCGCACAATATAGTCATATAATCAATAGCCTATAATATCTTATTCATTAGTTTATTATGGATTGAATTAATCTGCATATAGTAAATATTTTTCCCTCATTAATTTATATTCATCAATTCCTCTTTTCCAACTTCTTCTAATTTCCGCTTCGGATTTTCCTGCCAATATATCTTTTCTTAATGCATCAGTTCCCGCTAATTTATCCATGAAATTATTCTTGAGAAAAAATGAATTCTTATTTGGGAATTTATGGTAAAATTGAATCAGGTAATCCAGATTTATTTTTTTTTGTTCCCTTAATGTATGTAAAGCTTCACCGGATAAATCCACTCCAAAACATTCCTTATTCTGGTGCTTGGGGTATTTTGCTCCCGGGCGGGAAATAGGCGTGTATGAAAACGTTTTTTCAGGATAGGAAGGATGTCCATAAACTTGGAATTGTTTTTCCGTTCCTCTTCCGGCATTCACATCGGTTCCTTCAAAAAAGCAGAGGGATGGGTAGAGATAAATGGAATGCATATTTGGTAAATTAGGTGATGGTTTTATAGGAAGCACATAAGAAGAATTGTGAGTATAGTTTTCGCATTTCACAAAATGCAAATCACATTGTACACCATTTTTCAACCATTTCTCACCATTGATCATCTGAGCTAATTCGGCTACGGTTAATCCGTGTACCACAGGAATCTTATGCATTCCGACGAATGAACGAAAATCATCTTCCAAAATAGGGCCATCAATATAATGACCATTAGGGTTAGGACGATCCAAAATCAAAACAGGAATGTTGTTTTCAGCGGCAGCTTCCATAACATAGTGCATGGTAGAGATATAAGTATAGAATCTAGCTCCTACATCCTGAATATCGAAAATAATAAAATCTATTCCCTCCACATCTTCGGGCAATGGTTTTTTCCGTTTGCCATATAATGAAATAATAGGCAAGCCCGTTTTTTCATCCCTTCCGTTTTTTACAGTAGCACCAGCATCTGCCTGTCCTCGGAAACCATGCTCCGGTGCATAAATCCGTTTGACATCCACGCCCTTGGAAATAAGAAAATCCACTAGGTGTATGTCCCCTACGAAGGATGTATGATTGACCGTAAGGGCAACTTTTTTTCCCTCCAATAGATGAAGATATTCATCCGTTCTTTCTGCTGCGACTCTTATTTTTGCATCTTTTGTCTCGAATTGGTCAGAAACAGTTTGTAGAACCGGTTCATTCTCTTCTTTTTTTCCATTGTCAGAGGTAGCTTTGTTACTACAGGCAGAAAATAAGAAGAGAATGAATATAAATGAGATGAAATAATAATTATTGTTTGACATATTCGTTATTACATTTGTAGTTTATTATTAACGAACAAAGTTAAATGCAATTTCGACTAATACTAATATTTTATTTCATTCTGTTTATTGGAATAACTTCATGTGCTGATAAGATAGAGGGCTGTTTGGATATTAATGCAGTGAATTTCGATGTGGATGCAGACGTGGATTGTTGTTGTACTTACCCGGATTTGGTGGTCAATTTTAATCATGTGTTTGGTGATACGACATTCAGAATAGCTAATGAATATCCTTATAATACAGATTTGGATACTTTTTTGGTGAATGAAATGAGCATTTTATTTTCCAATATTCATCCAATACAAAATGGAGTCCCTTATCTTGTAGATGATCAGATTGCGGTAAATGTAAATGATACGCAGGGAGAAGAAACTTTGGAGTTGGAAGATAATTTCATAGTCATGACACCTACGAAATTTTCCTACTCAGTTAATGGCTTCAGCCGGTCGGGGACTTACGATGGAGTGGAATTATTAATGGGCTTGGATGCCGATGCGAGAAGAATTATACCGGATTCTGTATTCGTAACGGATCATGTCCTGCAATCTGAACAAGATAGTATCTGGGAAGAAACAATAGGATATTTTTATTTATATTTGGATGTAGTTCCGGATAAGGATTTGCCTGATATTTCAAAAAAAATAGTCATTTATGGCGATGATTCTGTTGAATTGGAATTTTTTGGAG
Organism: Saprospiraceae bacterium; assembly: GCA_020631375.1. Lineage (GTDB taxonomy): Bacteria > Bacteroidota > Bacteroidia > Chitinophagales > Saprospiraceae > JAHDCE01. The sequence continues at coordinate 17,190 of JAHDHJ010000037.1, forward strand.
AGATATTCGGTGATATTGGCTATGATTTTGAAATTGATTTGAAGATTGATTATAAGATCTTATTTGATGGCATAAACTTTGACGCAGATGATGAAAGTGCCATATCTCAAAAGATATTGGATAATTTTCCAAATGCAATTTCGCTTTTAGAGTAACCAAAGTTGCACTCAGCCTGTGAGGAAAGGAGTATTTTGTGGAAAATTGAAGATTTAGTATTAAAATGGTATGACGCTTTACCTTGTTTGATAATTAAAACAGCTTCTTAGTCCACTAAAGTAAACTAAACAAACATGAATGTATTAAAACTTACACTAGTCTCTTTTTTCTTTTCTTTATTATTGTTGATTTCAGCTTGCAATGAGAATACTATTGTAGGTGAATCAACACCAGTTGAAATTGTTTTCAAAGCTGTATATGATGGAGAACCCTTAATAATGAATGATAGGTATATGATGGACTGAAAGGAAATCCTAATTTCATTTTTACCTTTCGGATTTGGGATTGAAAGAAGGTGAGCATGAAGTCTCTATGAATGAGATTGACTTTATTGACTTTACCGATATTAATGTAGATATGGCAGGAGCATCCGAGGGCTATACCATTTCTAAACTCTCTTTGCCGGTAAGCAATTACGATGGTCTGACAATGAGTATTGGTGTACCTTCAGACTTGAATGAAAACCTTCCTTCCGATTTTTCTTCCAGCCACCCTTTGGCGAGATCTTCTGAACATTGGTCACAATGGAACAGTTATATTTTTTCAAAATTGGAAGGGAAATATGATGAGGATAATGAACCGACACAATTAGAGGGTAATTATGTATTCCATATTGGGAGGGATGAAATGTTCAGAACCATAGAATTGGATGATTTGGATATTGCCTTAAAACCGGATAGTGGAACAAGAATAACCGTTGAAATAGATGTAAAGAATTTGTTCCGGTTGAGTAACGGTAGTTATTTGGATTTGGAAACCCAGAATGAAATACATGGAGATGAGAGTGGTGAAGCTTTATCCCTCCAAATCTCCAATAATTGGTTAACCGCAATATCTATACAGTAGATAATGACCATTAAGAAATCCTCCCATATATTATTGTTTGGTATAATCATTATCAGTTCTTGTTATAATGAGATTTACACGGATAATGTTATTGCTATCAATGATTTGTCAGGAATTCCCTACGAGCCTGAGCCTTATATAGTCAATATACCGGCTATCTTTCCGGAATTGGAAGTTCCTGCGGATAACCCAATGACTAAAGAAGGAGTACAATTGGGTAGGCGCTTGTTTTATGACCCTATCCTATCTGCTGATAATTCCATGTCCTGCTCAACTTGCCACGAACCGGATAAAAATTTCACAGATGGTTTTTCCACGAGTTTTGGGATAGATGGAATAGCGGGAACCAGAAGTTCCATGTCTTTGGAAAATATAGGATTGTTTTACAATGGATTATTTTGGGACGGTAGAGCACAGACATTGGAAGAACAAGCACTCGAACCGATAACCAACCCGGTAGAACTGAATAATACTTGGGAAAACGTAATCGAAAAACTAAAGGAAGATGATGATTATCCCCAACGTTTCCGTAAGGCATTCGGAATAGAAAGCAGAAATGAAATCACAAAGGAATTAGCCGCCAAGGCTATTGCCCAATTTGAGCGGATCATCATCAGTAATGCGAATTCCAGATACGACCAATTCAACAGAGGCGAAATCTTCCCTACGGATTCAGAATATAACGGCTTCGATATGTTTTTTGATATTTCTCCGGACTTGCCTGATGCGGAATGTGCCCATTGTCATGGAGGCCCGTTATTCACTACGAACGAATACATCAATAATGGATTGGATGAAGCACCCGATCTCAATGATTTTCCGGATCTGGGAAGAGGTGCAATTACAGAATATCTCTATGACAATGGAAAATTCAGAGCTCCGTCCCTAAGGAACATTGCCTTGACAGCTCCTTATATGCACGACGGGAGATTCGAGACTTTGGAAGAGGTTATCGACCATTATAATTCCGGAGGACATTATGCAGAGAATGTAGATCCATTAATAAATAATTTAGGTCTTAACGAAGAAGAAAAAGGAGATCTGCTGGCATTCTTACTCACCTTGACAGATACCACGTATCTGAGTAATCCGGATTTGAGTAATCCATTTGAGTGAGTTAAAAACAAAACTTCTTAGACCCTCGAATAATCTCCAATAAATTTATCAAGCCATTCGTCTATCGTCTATTGACAAGTTGCTTTTACGCAACTTGAATTACTTAAGTAACTGGACAAAAATAATCCAATAGTAGTGCTATCATAAGATTATGGTAAGCAATATTTTATCTAAAAATCTCTATATCTAAATATCTAGTCATCTACTTAACACAACCATTTCTTTCTTTCATGCATCATTTATGTGTGTAAGACAGTTTAGTTTATGCAATTAAATCGAAGAAGATGAAAATCAAATTAATATTACTCTTTCTTTCCATTCTTATCACTTTTAATCTTTTAGCAGAAAGAACCATTACCGGTCGTGTTCTCGACGAAAGCAAAGAACCGCTTATAGGAGCGAATGTCATTGTCTTTGAAACGGATAGCGGAATCGTAACGGATTTTGATGGATATTTTGAACTCATAGTTCCGGATGGCAAAGTGATTTTACAAGTGACCTATACAGGTTTTGAAAATAAAAAAGTAGAAGTCAAAAAGAATGTGTCTTCCTTGGAAATCATAATGAAGAGCAATGAAATACTCTTAGAATCTGTAGTAATAAGTAATGGCAAGGCAGAAACAAGAAAAGAAAAAAAGAAAGACAGGAAATATAAATCCGAAGCATTCTCAGGTAAATCAAGTGGAGCTGTTACGGCTACGGTTGCTGCGGAAAGAGAGGAAACGGTGTATGATGATAAGGCTATTGCTTATGATAGCTATGATGCTCCAACAAAACCTTCGCCTATTCCAAGCGCACCACCGCCACCGCCTGTTATTACCGCTCCATCGGAAGCATATATGGATGTAGTGAGCGAAATGTCCGTAACCAAAGAAATGGAAGTGCTTGAAGCATCCGATTATGAAATGGATGAGAGTGTTCCAATGGATGGAATAGAATCGGACGCTCCGGGAGGAGGAAGCCTTCCCGCAGCCGGACAATTGACCGGAGGGATTCTGAATGATTTTGGGAAATGGAATCTTTGGCAGGATATTGCGGAAAATGAATTGTATGATTGGCAAAGGAAATGGAATTTCAGTCCGATGGAAAGATTCACCATTCAATTAACGACCCAAAATGCTTATCCGATCATCAATGCGAAAACGAAATTAATTTCAAACGGAAATATCATCTGGGAATCCAGGACAGATAATACTGGCAAGGCTGAAATGTGGGCGAATATGTTTGATGTAATGACAGAGGGTGACTATAGCATCCAAGTAACTTACAAAGGAGAATCATATGATATTGAATCCATTACAGATTTTCATGAGGGGATTAATATAAAGAAATTACCTGTGAAGTGCGATATTCCAAATAAGGTAGATGTGGCTTTTGTCGTAGATGCTACGGGTTCTATGGGAGACGAAATCGAATATTTGAAATCCGAATTGAATGATGTAATCGGCAGGGTGAAAACGAAATTAAAGGATGCCGAACTCAGATTGGGTTCTGTGTTTTATAGGGATCATGGAGATGCTTATTTGACACGTAAATCACATTTTAGCACTAATGTTGCGAAGACGGTTGACTTCATAAAAAAGCAAGGAGCTGCCGGAGGTGGGGACGGACCCGAGGCCATAGAAGAAGCCTTGGATATTGCATTGAATGAAATGGCATGGAGTGAGGAGGCTGCTGCGAGGTTATTATTTTTGGTATTGGATGCACCGCCACATGAAACGGAGGAAATAAAAATACGTCTCAAAAAACAAATCGGAAAAGCTTCCAAAATGGGTGTGAGGATCATTCCTGTTGCTTGTTCGGGAACGGATAGGAGTACCGAATATCTGATGCGTTCATTTTCATTAGCTACTAACGGTTCATATATTTACCTAACGGACGATAGCGGTATCGGTGGTTCGCATTTGAAACCGATAACGGATGAAATAAAAGTAAACCTATTGAATGATATTTTGGTAAATACCATTACCGATTTTTCTGAAACATTAAATTGTGATGAACAAATAGACGCTATAGCGGAAGAAGTAAAAGATACTTCGGAAGTGGAATTAATCATGCAAGTACAAGACAAAAAAGATCCGGAAAAATTCATTGATAAAAAAGAATTTTCTTGGAAATATTTTCCTAATCCTACCAGCGGAAATCTGAATGTGGAATTAGAGGGAGAATTGGATTATATGTACCTCTTGGATGGTGCGGGGAAATTATTACAAAGAATAAAAATTTCCGACCCCATTTTTCAATTGGATTTGAAAAATTATCCATCCGGAATTTATTACCTACGGGGAATAGGGGAGGAAGAACGGGAAGTTTCCGGGAAAGTTATTTTGGCTAGGACGTATTGACGATTTAATATTTCAAATAAAAAAGCCTCTTGTATTAACAAATTCATACAGGAGGCTTTTTTATTTGAAATAGAGTCTAATTTATTTTTAATTATATCATTCTCATTTCATATTTAATTTTTTCAGTTTGTCTTACCTCAATTTCCATTCGCTATTTTTATCCACATCGGCTACTTTCAACAGCCGTTTATTTTCTTCCAATAAATGCAAAGCCAACAAAGAAGCAACTTCGGCACTAGGTTTTAAGCCTTCCAATATTTCTTCCGTACTATAATATTTTTTTACAAAATTAGTATCAAAATTGCCGGAAAGGAAAGCCTCGTGTTTCATGACAAAAAGACCAAAGGCTAGGGTAGTCTCAATTCCTTTTATTTTATAATTTTGGATGGCATGAATCATTTCTTGGATAGAACCCTCCCTAGTTTTTCCGTATGTAATTAATTTTGCTATCATGGGATCATAATAAACCGGAATATCCATGCCTTCTTCGAAACCATCATCCACTCGGATATTTTCTCCTACGGGTCTTTGGTAAACCTCAAGTTTTCCGGTACTCGGCATAAAATTGTCAAAAGAATCCTCCGCATAGACCCGGACTTCCATTGCATGACCCTTTATCGATAAATCCTCTTGTTGGAAAGAAAGTTTTTCTCCCCTTGCAATCCTGATTTGCTGCTCCACCAAATCCAAGCCCGTAATCATTTCCGTAACAGGATGTTCTACCTGCAAACGGGTATTCATTTCAAGAAAATAATAATTCAATTGCTCATCTACAAGAAACTCAACAGTACCTGCACCCACATAATTGACGGATTGTGCGACAGCCACAGCACTGCGTCCCATTGCTTCCCTAATTTCCGGTGTCAAAACAGAAGACGGAGCTTCTTCCACCACCTTTTGATGTCTTCTTTGAATACTACATTCCCTTTCGAATAAATGGACGGTATTTCCATGTTTATCCGCTAGAACCTGTATTTCTATATGCCTCGGATTCAAGACGAATTTTTCAATGAAAACAGAGCCGTCGCCAAAAGAAGATACCGCCTCGCTTACTGCCCGATTCAATTGATCCTCCAATTCCTCTGCATGCTGGACCACCCGCATTCCTTTTCCGCCACCACCGGCAGATGCCTTGATAAGGATTGGGAAACCAATCCCCTTAGCTATTTCCTTGGCTTCCTCAATATCCGAAATTGCCTTATCCGTACCCGGAACCATAGGGATGTCGAATTTCTTTACAGCGTCTTTTGCAGCTAACTTGCTACCCATGATTCGCACAGAATCGGGGTCGGGTCCAATGAAAGTTATCCCTGCTTGAGTAACCTTTTCAACAAAATCAGCATTCTCACTCAAAAAACCATAGCCCGGATGAATGCCATCCACACCCAATTCCTTTGAAATCCGGATGATTTTATCAGCCAATAAATAAGATTGGTTAGAGGGAGGAGGTCCCAATAAAACCGCTTCGTCAGCAAAACGGACATGGGGAGCAAATCTATCTGCCTCAGAATAAACGGCTACAGTTTTGATACCCATTTTCTTAGCGGACTTCATGACTCGCAATGCAATTTCTCCTCTATTGGCTACTAATATCTTATTCATTATCAATATTTGATTTTGTGTTGCAAATATAAATAAAAGGAATGTCATTCGGCAGAAAAGACTTGACATTTAGCTTAGGCTCGCTTATGTTTGTGGTAGAATTAGAAAGAAAATGAATTTTAATAAAAATATCTTTTGTTGTAACTGTTGTCAAATTCACTTTGAGTGAAGAGATAATAGTATGTCAATTTGATATATTGAACCGCCTCTTCATTTATTTGAAGAGGCGGTTTTTTGTGGGGATTAATTTAAACAAGCTCTTAAATATACTGAATAGAAATATGGAAAAAGAAATTATCAAGAAAATAGAACTAGACAATTTTAGCAATAGAATAGGTCTTGAAATGGGATTGGCAATTGTCAATTTAGCAAAAGAACGAAAACAACATGTTGCTGTTCGAATAGAAAGATTGAATCATATAATTTTCCTTTATGTGGATGATAATTTACCAGCGGACAAACATAATTGGCTGAGAAGAAAAGCAAATATTGCAAAGCATTTTGAAGAAAGTTCACTAAGTGTAAAATATGATTTAGCAAATGGAAACATGACATTGGATAAAACCTTTGTCCTTGATGAAAAAGAATATTTAGCTAAAGGTGGTTCAATTCCAATTTTTGTTAAAAATGCAGGAATGATTGCATTGATAACAGTTTCAGGACTTCATGATGAAGAAGACCATAAAATAATAATTGATGCAGTAAGAGAAGAGGGATAAATATCAAGGTATTGTAGCCAAGTGGTCTAAGGCAACGCTCTGCAAAAGCGTTATTCGTGAGTTCGAATCTCACCAATACCTCAAATATAAGGTCTGAAAAAAGAGTCAGATCTTTATTGGTTTTTATTATCCCATAGTATTCTTAATTTTGCAACAATTATATTCAAAAAGAATTCTATGGGCGAATTATTAAGCCATTCTGAATTAACACGATATGCAAGGCATATCACCATTCCAGAATTCGGAATAGAAGGACAGGAAAAACTGAAGAAATCCAAGGTTTTGGTGATTGGATCCGGAGGTTTGGGAAGTC
>JAHDHJ010000300.1 GCA_020631375.1 Saprospiraceae bacterium
TGCTATGCTTCCTTACTTTACCAATATGTTTGGTAATGCTGCAAGTAGGAATCATCCTTTCGGATGGGAAGCCGAAGAAGGAGTGGATTATGCCCGTGAGCAAGTTGCTCAATTGATCGGAGCAGATCCAAAGGAAATCATTTTCACTTCAGGAGCTACAGAATCAGATAACCTTGCTATTAAGGGTGTTTTTGAAATGTATGCTAGAAAAGGAAACCACATCATCACTTTGACGACAGAACATAAAGCCGTTTTGGATGCTTGTCAGAGGGTAGAAAAAAGTGGTGGAGAAGTTACCTATTTGGAAGTAGAAGGAGACGGTCTGGTGGATTTGGCAAAATTGGAAGCGGCAATTACGGATAAAACCGTTCTGATTTCCATCATGTTTGCCAATAATGAAACAGGAGTCATCCAACCTATGAAAGAAATAGGGGAGCTTTGCGAAAAGCATGGTGTCTTATTCATGTCCGATATTACACAGGCTGCGGGAAAGATTCCTGTAGATGTGAAAGAATTGGGAATTCATTTGGCTGCATTTACTGCACATAAAATGTATGGTCCTAAAGGAATAGGTGCTTTATTCGTGAACCGTAAGGGTCCACGTGTCAAGGTTACTGCCCAAATAGACGGTGGCGGACATGAAAGGGGAATGCGTTCCGGAACTTTGAATGTACCCGGTATTGTTGGATTCGGTAAGGCAGCTAAACTTTGCCGTGAAGAAATGGCACAAGATGCGGAAAGACTGTCCAAACTGAGGGACAGACTCCAAGCCGGATTGATGGAAGTATTGGAAGAAGTAGTCATTAATGGAAATGAGGAACACAGAATGCCTCATGTAACCAATATGTCTTTCAAACACGTAGAAGGAGAAGGTTTGATGATGACATTCAATCAGAATATCGCATTGTCTTCCGGTTCTGCCTGTACTTCGGCTTCATTGGAACCGAGTTATGTTTTGAAGGCATTGGGATTGGGAGATGATTTGGCTCATTCCTCCTTGCGTTTTTCATTGGGTCGTTTTACGACACAGGAAGATGTCGATGATACGATTAAGCAAATTGCCGATGGCGTAAATCACATGCGTTCCTTGAGTCCGATTTGGGAAATGTATAAGGAAGGGATTGATTTGGAATCCATTGAGTGGTCTGCTCACTAATTAATGAATAATTAATAGCGAACAATTAAAAATGATGGGTAAAGACTGAATCTTAAAAGATACTACTCTTGAACTTGAAAGAAAATATTAGTAAATTAGATAGGAATCAGGTAATTATAATCTGAAAATTCTAACATCATAAAAATAAAATAAAATGGCTTATTCAGATAAAGTATTGGATCATTTCAAGAACCCACGTAATGTAGGGACTTTGGATAAGGATGATAAGAAAGTGGGTACCGGGTTAGTAGGTGCTCCCGAATGTGGTGACGTTATGCGTCTTCAAATCCAAGTGAACGATGAAGGAATGATTGAAGATGCAAAATTCAAAACTTTCGGTTGTGGTTCTGCTATTGCTTCTTCTTCTTTGGCTACGGAATGGTTGAAGGGGAAAAGCGTAGAGGAAGCTATGGCAATTGATAATATGGATATTGTAGAGGAACTGGCTTTGCCTCCGGTAAAGATTCATTGTTCCGTATTGGCAGAAGATGCCATTAAATCTGCAATTAAGGATTACCAAGAAAAAAACGGAATTGTACAGTAAGCAGTTATCAGTGAACAGTCAACAATATACTTCTTAGAGTTAGATGACTGTTCACTGTTCACTGTTCATTGCTAACTGGAACTGTAGAAATATGCTTTTTGTATCAGATAATGCTAAGGGAAAAATAGAAGAAATCATGGCTAGTGAAAAACTAGCGGAGGATTTTTTTGTTCGGGTATCTGTAACCAGTGGTGGATGTTCGGGTTTGTCCTATCAAATGGATTTTGATAATGAATCCCAACCGAATGATCAGGTATTCGAGGATAATGATGTCAAAATCGTTACCGACTTAAAGAGTTTTCTTTATTTGTGTAATACAACATTGGATTTCTCCGGTGGATTGAATGGAAAAGGCTTTCATTTTTCCAATCCTAATGCAAGTAGGACTTGTGGATGTGGAGAGAGTTTTTCTGTTTGATGGAATATAAAATATAGCGATAAAAAAATCCTTTCAGTTAACTGAAAGGATTTTTTATTGTTTTAGACCTAGTACTAATTCACACGAATTTCACGACTACGAAACCATTAGAGAAATTAGTGTAAATTCGTGGCGAAAATACCTATCCCTCATTTTAGGACTATGAAATAAAAACCTTCAAGCATTTAGCATTTGTTCGAGTAAACATTTTCACTTACATTTAATCCATGATTATTCTCAAAAGCATAAAACCAGATCCTATTTATTCAAAACCGACTATTCCGAATTCCATGATTTGGAATAAGGAATTGATTTTTGAGAAAGGAAAAAAATATTGGGTAAGGGCTCCATCCGGTGGAGGGAAATCAACCTTATTGCATATTATTTTTGGGCTAAGGAAAGATTACCAAGGAGAACTGGAAATAGAAGGAAAAAATATCAGCGAATTGGATTCGGATGAAATTTCTGAAATCCGAAAAAACAAAATTTCGATTGTTTTTCAAAATTTAAGATTATTAGGAGAATTAACTGCTTGGGAAAACCTGGAATTGGCGAGAAGCCTCACCGGGAAAATACAGGAAGGAAATGTACGTTCTATGGCATCGTCCTTGGGCTTGGAGGATTTGCTCAATCAAAAAACGGAAACAATGTCCTATGGACAACAACAAAGGCTTGCCATCGTGAGGGCATTGAGTAAACCCTTTGATTTCCTTTTGTTAGATGAACCCTTTTCCCATCTAGACAATGAAAACATTAGACGGGCATGTAAATTGATTAATGAAAAACTAATGAGTAATAATGCGGGTTTGATTTTAGTCTCCCATGAAAGTACTTATGATTTTGAAATTGATGGAGAGTATATACTTTAAGAGGAATCCATTCCATCCCAAAAAATACCCAAACGTCCCGTTTTTTAGCCATTTGTCCCTAAATATTCCCCTGTGTCCCATTAATTTTCATGAAGCAAATATTGAGTATATACTTGCATAAAAAAGTTATGGAAGCAATATTCAATGTTTTACTTATCTCACATATCATATGTGGTTCTATTTCCATTATTACCGGACCTATTCCTGCCATTACCCAAAAAGGCGGCAAATGGCATAACCAAACAGGAATGATATATTTTTGGGCAATGACAGGCGTATTCATTACCTGTATTCCCATGTCTTTTATGAAAGGCAATGTATTTCTTTTTACAATAGGCATATTCAGTTATTATGCTGTATTTACGGGCTTGAGATTTGCTAAAATGAAAGGTTATGGTAAATTGACGATACTGGACAAAAGAGTGTTCCAGGTAACATTCATCACGAGTATTATTATGATTTTGTATGCGGGGTATCTATATTTTTATCTCAATTCCAGTGAACCAGCCATTATTTTATTGGTTTTTGGACTATTATGCCTAAAAGGTTCAAAGGAAGATTTGGATAAATGGGGGATTCCCCAAAACAAAGGGAATTGGATTATTGTGCATCTAACAAGGATGTTAGGAAGTTATATCGCTGCGACTACGGCATTTTTAGTAACGGCACTATACAGTATTTTTCCGCCTATAGTTCTTTGGTTGGGACCAACAGTTATCGGAGGCTATTGGATATTTTTGAGCCAAAGATATTATGTGAAAAAGTATAAATTGAAGCTGGATACAGTGACTGAATAATATAAAAATGTAGCTCGGGAATTATTTTTTTCAAATTAGAGTTAAAAAACTATGCATCTTTCTTGAAATATTAAGAAGCTTTGCCGTATATTTGCCCCGCACTTGAATCAAAGGGTTCTAATCAAGCAAAAATTGCGAAAGTAGCTCAGCTGGTAGAGCACGACCTTGCCAAGGTCGGGGTCGC
>JAHDHJ010000301.1 GCA_020631375.1 Saprospiraceae bacterium
CCGAACTCGTCTTTTGCTTCAACCACATTTTTTTCTTCTTCTATCATTGAATCAGAAATTCCTACTCTTTCCCCAATTGTAGAATCCAATTCTCCCTTGTTACCATTACAGCAACAAACTAATATTAATAGTAATAAGCTGAGTACATCAATAAGCTTACCCTTCATCATTTCCTTCGTCAACATCATTGTTATTATTATAAACTGGTAAATCTTCAGAATAGCCTGGAATATCATATCCTTCAGGAACAAAAAATCTAAATAGATCTTTAGCATATGGTCTTACATTAACCTCATGAGCTTGATTTCCACCTAAGATGTACAAATCTTCCCCATTTTCACTTTGTCCAACTACAAATCCAACATGGCCTCCTCCATTTCGGCTTTTAACTGCAACAGCACCATAAACAGGATTGTCTATCTCCGTCCCCCAATTTCTCCATGATAAAGAAGAGGCATTTTTAGGACTCTCATTTCCCTCTTGATACTTTCCACTATATCCACGATCCATAACATAGCATGCAAAAGAAGAACACCAAGGTCCTGCTTCGTCATCATTAGGAGGTATCCATCCGTTTACAGCAGCATTATGCATCTCCATTATTATAGGGTTATTTTCATCACCCTCTATTTCACTAAGGGATACACTTTCAAAAAACCATGCTTCCGACATCCATGGAGCTAATTCATAATTATGGTATATGCTTTTCACTTTACCATCTTCTGTGAAGTAAGTATATGGAGTGTCGCTCGCTGGAATAGATGCGTAAATTTCATCAAAAGTAATTTTCTCATACACAGCTGATGAACCCCTACTTATCTTACCTGATATAACTTTTCCAGTTGTTTTATGAACATATTCATTTTCTCCAACCCAAGTATAGTATTCTCCATTCCCTGCTGCATATATTCCAAGTTGATTTGCCTGAAACCCATTTTGGGTATAAAGCCCTATTTCTTCTAATGTTGCCTGACGCCATTCTGCCCCATCTAAATCTATCCCATCTATCACCCTATTCATAGCAAAGGCATAGGGTGTCCAAGCGGGATAGCTCTTAGTCAAAGGATCCACAGACAAGAACTTCCCTATGATCGGATTATACAATCTGAACCCGTAGTCCTGTATCAGTTGCGAACCGATGTCCCTGTCGTTCTCCTTTCCGTTGAACCCGAACCTGTAATCCTCCGGATTCTCCTGCCGTCCCGGCATTGCCCAGCCGAAGGGATAATAGTCGTTCGCCGAGGACACTTTTGCGTTATAGCAATATCGTCATTTTCTCAAACCTTTTATAACTTGTTCGTCATTATTTTCGAGAACAATTTTCATTCCCAAAACCTCCTCGGCAAATTTATAAGTCTCTTTTCTGATTCCTTCCAAATCTTTTGACCGTAAGGTGGAAACCATGCAATGGTCTCCGCATTCAGGAAAAGCAATGGAACGCTTTTTATCTATAGGTGTAGATGTGGATTTATGGTATTTGTGCATTTCAGGAATGGAAACGGCACTGTCTTTTTCTTTTTCGTTCTTATAATAATAAGCCATGAAATGTGGCTGGGTTATTTTTTTGTATTTTTTTATTCCCGTCGTTTTATTAACTAAATCTACTAACGCACCGATGCCTTCCAAGCGTTGTTTGAAAGTCCAATAGACGCTATCCTGTTCATTGAATCTTCCGATTCTGTATTTACTGCCTGTTATGGCTCTTGCTATTTGCAATCCCCAAGGCGCCCTTAGTATTTGTGCGGATTGGTCTGCCATTTTAAAATTGGGTGAATACATAAAATGTGCAAAAATGGCATCTGGATTTTCGGCGGCAATATAATTCCCTAAAGTACTTCCGGTGGATGCGGAAAGAATGATTACTTTCTCTCCTATCAATTGCCCGATAGCAATGGCTTCCTTAGCTGAATCCACCCAATCCTTGGAGGTGACATCCAAAAAGGCATCCTCGACTTTTATGCCGTGTCCGGCTAATCTTGCCAAATATAAATTAGCACCATAACGTTTTGCAAAATGGGTATGGACTCCATCGCCTTCCATTGGACTGGCGGAATATCCATGTAGATAAACGACTGCGTATTCAGTCTTCTGATGTGTAGAATCTGCCCAGATAATTCTGGCTTCATTATCCGGTTTTAGATTTTCTATTGCTGCTTCTTTTGTTTTCACGAATGCTTCTATCTCTTCTATCCCTACTTCTAAGGACGGAATTTTCGCATCAAAAACAGGAAATTTCAATCTAGGACCTAGCAAGTATATTATTATTAAGATTAATGGAATTGAATATCTCTTTTTGATTTTCATGGAAAACCTTTTTTAAGAATCAAAGGTAAAACAAATAATTCAAGTTGCGGCCAAACCCGCAAAGTCGATAGCAATGAGTCCATAGAAACCTTTTAAAAACCGTAAGGACTTCTAAGTATTCTCTAGAGGGAAAAAACACAAATGTCCGCTTGTATTTTTAAATTATTCTCATATTCCTATCGGATTTTAATCCAAAAAGCGATATTTGGTTTTAGAAGTAATCAAGTAAAAATACAATTCATGCAAAAGATTATAAAAAGAGAAAAATCCGCTGAACTTTTTGAAGAAGCCAAACAATATTTTCCGGGAGGAGTGAATTCGCCCGTAAGGGCTTTCAAATCCGTTTCGGGTCCGCCTTTATTTATAAAAAAAGGAGATTCTTGTATCCTTACGGATGAGGATGATAATCAGTATGTTGATTTTTGTTGTTCTTGGGGACCGTTGATTTTAGGGCATAATAATCCTAGGGTTCGGGAGTTCGTAATTGAAACGGTGAAAGATGGTACTTCATTCGGTACGCCTACGAAATTGGGAAACCAATTGGGAAAATTAATTCTTGATAATAATAAATACATAGAAAAATTACGTTTTGTCAGTTCGGGAACGGAGGCAGTGATGTCTGCATTGAGGCTCGCAAGAGGAGTTACAGGGAAAAATAAAGTAATTAAGTTCGAGGGTTGCTATCATGGTCATGTGGATTCCCTTTTGGTGAAAGCGGGTTCGGGTTTGGCGACTTTCGGAGTGAGTACTTCTGCCGGAATACCGGAGTCATTTGCCAAGGAAACCATTGTCATACCATTGGATGACAGAGCTGCATTATCTGCGGCTTTGGAAAAATATGCTTCAGAAACCGCTTGTGTGATCATAGAGCCGATTCCGGCAAACAATGGCTTACTTTTACAGGATAAGGAGTTCTTACAATTCCTTAGGGACGAATGTACGAAACACAATGTCCTTTTGATTTTTGATGAGGTGATTTCGGGTTTCAGGGTTGGCTTTGAAGGTGCTGCGGGCTATTATGGCATACAGCCGGACATTATTACTTATGGAAAAATCATCGGCGGTGGAATGCCTGTGGGTGCTTATGGTGCAAGCAAGGAAATCATGTCGCATATCGCTCCTGACGGTGCGGTTTACCAAGCGGGAACCTTGTCTGCTAATCCGGTAGCGATGGCAGCGGGTTATGCTACGCTCCAACAATTACTTTTACCTAATTTTTATGAAAACCTAAATCATACGACCAAGCTTTTCGCAAAAGTCATTCAGGATTTTGCTGAGAAAATGGGATGGGAAATTACTGTTCCCAACATAGGCTCTATTTTCTGGCTGAATTTTTCTAAGGAAAGAATTACAAGGGCAGATCAAATCCAAGCTGAGGGAATGGAAAAATTCAAGGTGCTGCATCATGAATTATTACAACGTGGGGTTTATCTTGGTCCTTCGGGTTATGAGGTAGGATTTATTTCTGCGGCTCATGATAATGATTCATTGGTTAAGGCTTTGACTGCTTTACAGGAGAGTTTGGAAATTGTTTATAAATAGAAAATTACTTATTTCAATTGGGTGCATTTCAAAATGTCGTTATTCTTTTGTCATATTGGAATTGTAGTAGAGTTGTCGCTCCTGCGGAGCG
>JAHDHJ010000038.1 GCA_020631375.1 Saprospiraceae bacterium
GCATAAAATTCAGACACTTCATTTTCCATATTCGGAGACTGTATCGTTTGGGTTTCTGATTTCCCATTGAAAATTACTGTTTTCTCAATATTATTAGATTCTAATCTTTTGACTTCATTATTCAAAAAACCTTTCAAATCATAAAAGCCGCTCTTGCCTAAATTTGGATTTATATCAGGAGGTGTACATCGGATGAAAATTAATACGAATAAAATAAAAAGAATATGTTTCATATTTAAATAGATGACTAGATGTTTAGATATAGAGATTTTAAGATGAAAAAGAATTCGTGTAAATTAGTGGCGGGAAAAACTGCCACGAATTCAAACAAATTTCACGAACACTAAATTATTCATCTCCACTCTATTGTTTAAAAAGCAAAGAAACTCCGGTCATTTCCTCTGGCAAATCCAATTCCATAATATCAAGAATCGTAGGAGCAATATCCGCCAATTTTCCAGAATTCAGTTTAGCAGTTTTATCTTTTTCATTAATATAAAAACAAGGAACAGGGTTCGTAGTGTGTGCTGTATTCGGAGTGCCGTTTTCATTAATCATAAAATCGGAATTCCCATGATCCGCTATGATAATGGAAGAGTAATTATATTTATTAGCAATGCCGATTAATCGTTCCACACATCCGTCCACCGTTTCTGCTGCTTTTATTGCCGCCTTGAAATCTCCCGTATGTCCCACCATGTCCGTATTCGCATAATTGAGACAAATAAAATCAGGTGTTTTATTTTCAATTGTTTTTATGATTGCATCCGTTATTCCCTCTGCACTCATTTCCGGTTTTAAATCATAAGTATCGACTTTTGGCGAGGGAAGCATGATTCTTTCTTCCCCCTCAAAGGCATCTTCCCTTCCTCCGGAAAAGAAAAAAGTAACATGGGGATATTTTTCTGTCTCCGCAATTCTTACCTGACTTTTTCCATGACGGGAAAGGACTTCCCCTATTGTATTTCTTAAATCTTCTTTGCTATATACAACATCCAAATCCTCAAAGGTTTCATCATAACGCGTCATCGTAACGAATTTCAAAGAAAGCTTTTTCATTCCGAATTCAGGCATGTCCCTTTGGGTCAGGACATCGGTAATTTGGCGGGGTCTGTCTGTTCTGAAATTATAAAAGATAACAACATCTCCCTCTTTTATTGTTGTGGCATTTCCATCATTATTTTCCACAACAATCGGCTGCAAAAATTCATCTGTGAATTTATCTCCTCTATCATAAGAAGCCTGAATCGTCTCCAAAGGATTCCGGGTTCGCTCCCCTTTTCCATTGACTAATAAATCATAAGCCAATTTTATCCGCTCCCAACGTTTATCCCGATCCATTGCGTAATAACGCCCAATAATAGACGCCAATTTTACAGAAGAACCATCTATATGTTCCAAGACATTTTTCAGATAATTAATTCCTCCACGGGGCGAAGTGTCCCGACCGTCCATAAAGGCATGGATGAAAACATCCTCAAGTCCTTGTTCATTCGTCATATCACACAAAGCTTTCAAATGCTCGATATGTGAATGCACGCCACCATCGGAAAGCAAGCCCATTAGGTGAACCG
The DNA here is from genome assembly GCA_020631375.1 of Saprospiraceae bacterium. Classification (GTDB taxonomy): domain Bacteria; phylum Bacteroidota; class Bacteroidia; order Chitinophagales; family Saprospiraceae; genus JAHDCE01. The sequence continues at coordinate 1,575 of JAHDHJ010000038.1, forward strand.
ATTTTTTTTCTGATTTGGCGTAAGCCAATGCTTCCTGAAGTACTTTATTTTCATGAAAGGATTTATCCTTGATGGCATTATTTATCCTTAATAATTCTTGATAGACAATCCGTCCCGCTCCTATATTCAAATGTCCGACTTCGGAATTTCCCATTTGCCCGGCTGGCAAACCCACTTCTTCACCATAGGTGATTAATTCACTATTGGGATAAGTCTGATACAAAGAATCTACGAATGGAGTTTTTGCCTGTGCTATCGCACTGACTTCCGGATCGGGTCCATGTCCCCAACCGTCTAGAATAATCAACATGCTCCGTTTAGTCTCCTTATTTTTCATTTCAATATTCTTCTGTTTACATTCCTGCAAAAGTACACACTAATGAATTAAACAAAGAGGAAAATGGAATAGTTTGTTTTTTTAAAAATTGCAATCGGAAAATTTCCATTTGTTCTGGGTACAGAGAAAGGTTCCCTATTTCAATATCATATTCCCTGACAAAGGAAGACAAAAATATTTTATTTAAAATATTGAATATTCAATCAAAAGGAAATCGGATAGAAAAAAAGGAAAATCCGGAAAAATAATTGCTGGTTGAATTTAATAATCTCCTATCCTCAAAACTTTCAAAGTAGCTTCATTCAATGCTCCGTAATCCAAGTCATTTTTCTTTTGAAAATCCAAAATTGCATTTTTTGTTTTTCTGCACATCACATTATTAATGGGAACATCATATCCTTTTTCTTTCAAGGAAATTTGTATTTGTTTTACAAGGTTGCTACTATGGCAAGAACTGCAAAACACTTCCCTCATTTCATTATAATATCCTTTCTCAAATAATATATATTTATTCCCTTTTTTATCTTCATAAGCAGAATCCATCAGTCCGAATTCCAATTTTATTTTATTCTTCGGATTCCATTTTTCAATAGGCAGCCACTGAATAGCCGGTTGGATTTTAATTTCGTATTCTTCCGTATGCAATTCATTATTAAATGTATTGACAAACTCTTTTTCACTTTGATGACCTCTATCACAAATCGAATATGTTGCATATAATGGAGGGATTTCAAAATCAATAAATCGGAATTGATAAACTTTAGTATTTTCCGAGGCATCAATATTCAAACAATGTTTTTCTGCATAAGCAGGTGCGAATAATGTACGTCTTAAATCCTTAGCATAAATTGCCCTAAGCAATGGCAAAGAATCATATTCTAATTTAATATTTAGAGTATCTATCCTTTTTTGAGTAACTAGATTTGGAATAAATAAAACTCCTCCCTCACAATATTTTAATTCTTTTAATTTCGTCGAATCCAAATGTTTCAATTCCTCCTCATCTAATCTCATAAAAGCATATTGCCGATTATTTTCCAAATCGCCATTTTTAGTTAACCATTCCAAAGGAGTTTGAGCCAGACAAAAATTCCAAGAAATAAAACATAGAAAAAACCACAAGCAAGCTAATCTCATACAAGGTTGTTTATCACTAGACGAACCAAACCCAAAAACCGTTGCAAGCATTTTGAAAACAAAAAAGAAGAGAAAAATTTAATAGGAAATCCTGAGGAATATGATTAGGAAAAAACTAAGGGAGAAGAACTTTCAAAAACAATCCCGCATCCAATTTCCAATCCGATTTAGAGAGCGGAGGATTTAAATAATAACGATTAAGGACGTCAGCATGTTCCAATTCCATAAACCCAATTTGGCTTGCATCCACATACCCCAATTTCCCTTTGGAGTCGGAAACATAAAACCAGTTCCTTATTTTTTTCTTTCCATTTTCCACTACATACTCTTCATAGTGTTTTATTAGTGTCAATACATCACCCCGATTAATCCGACTAATCGTATTGCCATTATTTTTAGGAACATTTTTTAATGCAATACCAGATTCCCAAGAACCGCCTTTTGGACTCGTCCTAGAATTACCATAAAGATTCTTAAACGCTTTGGACCTTTTATCCCAATTATAATATGATGTTACATATTCCATACAACGTTCTTGTCTTGGATATTTTGCATCCGTAGGATGGCTCTGTTTATAATTATCACAAACAACATAATCGAGATAAGAAATTCTGATTGTCCTATCCTCGATTTCTACATACTTATACAATGCAGGCGACGGAATCCCCGTCTCATATGCCAATCCCATATTCTCTTTGAAAATAGAGACCAAAGTCCCCGCTTTCAAAGAATAAATCTCCAAATCCCTTTCTATGATATGGCTACCTACATTCTTAGTTCCCCTCTGAACGATAAATTCAGGATGCCCATCTCCGGTAATGTCTTTCGTTTCCACATTTTTTATGCTTGTTTCCCCTCTTGCACTTTCTCCCGCACATTTCATCATTACGGATCGTCCTCTAAAATTGGTAACAACCAAATAAAATTCACTATACAATGGATTCATATAATCCTCCTGATGAAAATTGTCCCTGCCTTGGATTGAAGCCACCCAAGTAATCGCACTATCGAAACCGTTTCCTAGGGTGACTTTTCTCCTATGATAAGGCAATAAAACCGGATCAAGATCCTGCTGTGAGACATAAACCGCCAATCCATCACCGAAAATCCAACCTACCCTATTATCTGGTGTTTCCACCTGGTACCATTTGAATTTTTGTTTCTGATCCGCATCGGGATGTTCATACGCACTTTCCCGCAAAACCCTAAACATATCACCTTCCTTATAGACATATTCGGTGTCCTCTGTAAAGGTGCTATCAGCATATAAATTAACTGGATTCAAAGCAGTGGCAGTACTCTGATCTATGGTAATAGACCAAACAGGAATACTGAATAAAAGAAGGAATAGATATGTGGTTAACTGTGTTTTCATGAATAACGCTATGCAAATTGTAAGCCTTTTTCATAAATACAGCGAATTCCATGCCGTTTTATTATATTTTTAACAATATGTAACAGTTAAATAATGAGAGCCTAGCGATTTGAAGTTGATATACGCTAGGCTCTCATTAAAAGTCAATTCATTTTGTCGCTCCCAAACATTTAGGCTAATCATTAAATGGCAAAATGAAATGCCCCTTTATTACATAACAAGGGAGAAAGAAAATAACTTATAAAACAGTGTCGAAACGGACAAGTTTTTCAAAGCTCGCAACCCTTTCGGCAATCAATTCCTCACTGATATCCGTAAGGTTTTGTATCCCGAATTTCTCTACACAGAAAGAAGCCATGGCAGAACCTGCGACAATTGCTTTTTTCATTCCTTCAAAAGAAGTATCTCCTGTTTTGGCAATATATCCCATGAAGCCCCCAGCAAAGGTATCTCCTGCTCCAGTAGGATCGTAAACTTCCCTCAAAGGCAATGCCGGTGCATAGAAAATATTCTCACCATGAAAAAGAAGAGCACCATGTTCTCCTTTTTTGATCACCAAAATACGAGGGCCCATTCCAATGATTTTTTCTGCCGCTGCTACCAAGGAATATTCACCTGACAATTGTCTAGCCTCCTCATCATTAATAATAAGGACATCTATTTTTTTAATCACGGCCAACAAACTATCCATAGCCACATCCATCCAAAAATTCATCGTATCCAAAGCAATAAGCTTAGGCTTCGATTCCAATTGGTCGATAACCTGCATTTGTACCTCCGGAGTTAGATTTCCCAACATGACATAATCCACATTCTTATAAGATTTGGGAAGAATAGGATTGAAATCCGCCAAAACATTCAATTGGGTATCCAAAGTGTCTCTTCCGTTCATGTTAGAATGGTATTTCCCGGCCCAAAAAAAAGATTTTTCACCTTTTTTTATTTGAAGCCCTTCTAAATCCACTCCTCTTGATTTTAGACGATCCAGCTCGGATTGTGGAAAATCATCCCCTACAACAGAAACTAACTTAATGTCATTCGTGAAGTAAGACGCTGACCATGAGATATATGTGGCTGCACCACCAATGATTCTTCCTGCTTTTCCAAAAGGCGTTTCTATGTCATCAAAAGCCACAGTTCCAATAGTAAGTAAGCTCATTCTTGATTGAAATTTATTTTTTTTAATAAAATTGTCTGCAAATATTGCACAATTCTTTTAGATACCCTAAATTTGCATCGCTTTAAGAAAGTAATCAACCATAAAGATGGAACTTTTTGATTCCTTTTTAGATTAGAGTAACAAACAATGCCTCTTTAGCTCAGCTGGTTAGAGCGCCGGACTGTTAATCCGTAGGTCCAAGGTTCAAGTCCTTGAAGGGGCGCAAGGAAATCCTGGTAACATTAGTTGCCGGGATTTTTGCATTTAATAATTGCCAGAACCCTCCCCCAACCATTAAGCAAAAGATGTTTTACAAAATTAATACTACATGGTTATGTTAGACATTGAAAATCATTATCTTTGCCCTTTAATCTAATAATCACAGAGATTCGCTTAAATATTGTTGGTGAATGAAATATGCATTGGTAACAGGAGGAGCAAGAGGCATAGGTAAGACCGTCTCAATCCAATTGGCACAAAAAGGATACAAAGTCCTCATTAACTTTAGATCCAATGTCCAAGCGGCAAGGGAAACTTTAGAAACCATAGAGGCAAATGGCGGTTCTGCGGAGCTCTTGCAATTCGATGTTTCTAGCCTAGAGGATACGAAAAATGTCCTAGGTAAATGGATAGAGAACCATCCTGAAGATGTAATCGAAGTATTGGTCAATAATGCAGGAATCAAGAAAGACAACCTGATGCTATTGATGGAAGAAGAAGAATGGTCATCAGTATTGAACACCAATTTGAACAGCGTTTTTTATGTTACCCGTTTGGTACTCAAGAAAATGATTGCGAATAGATATGGGCGAATTGTAAACATGGTATCCCTTTCGGGAATAAAAGGACTTCCGGGGCAAACCAATTATTCAGGTTCAAAAGCGGGTGTGATAGGCGTAACAAAAGCTTTGGCACAAGAAGTCGGAAGAAGAAAAATTACAGTTAATGCAGTTGCTCCCGGATTCATTAAGACAGATATGACTGAAGCCATTGAAGAAAAAGATTTCAAGGCTATGATACCCATGAGAAGGTTCGGAACGCCGGAAGAAGTCGCAGGAGTGGTTTCGTTCCTAGTTTCTCCCGAAGCATCATATATAACAGGCGAAGTAATTTCCGTCAATGGAGGATTATATACTTGAAAAAACAAAAAATGTACATCCATGAAACGAGTAGTTATAACAGGTATCGGAATATATTCTTGCATCGGTAAAAACCTAGATGAGGTCAAGGACTCCCTATATACGGGTCGTTCGGGAATAGGGATAGATAGTCTCCGAGGAGAGATGGGTTTCAGATCCAGTTTGACTGGTATTTTGGAAAAACCTATTTTAAAAGGAAAACTAGGCCGTAGGGAAAGGATTGGATTGGCAGAAGAGGGGGAATATGCCTATATGGCTACGGTCGAAGCGACCGAAATGGCCAAAATGGACAAGGATTTTTTTGAGGAGAATAATGTAGGTATTCTTTATGGAAATGACAGTTCTGCCTTAGCAGTTGTGGAAGCAACAGACACTATCCGAGCCAAGAAAGATACGACGCTGTTGGGTTCTGGTTCCATTTTCCAATCAATGAACTCAACAGTAACAATGAACCTTTCTACTATTTTCAGTCTGAAAGGAGTGAACTTTACAATCAGTGGAGCTTGTGCAAGTGGTTCTCATTCCATAGGAATGGGTTATTTGCTCATCCGTTCCGGATTACAAGAGCAAGTTATCTGTGGAGGAGCGCAAGAAGTGAATGCTTACGCAATGGGCAGTTTTGACGGAATCCGGGCTTTTTCCATCCGACAAGATGAACCGACCAAAGCTTCCCGCCCTTTCGATAAGGACAGGGACGGACTTGTTCCCAGTGGCGGAGCAGCAACAGTCATTCTAGAAAGTTATGAATCGGCGGTAAAAAGAGGAGCGCCCATCTTAGCGGAAGTAATCGGATATGGATTTTCATCCAATGGAGGACATATTTCCCGCCCGGATGTAAAAGGGCCGGTGCGTTCACTTGCCATGGCATTGGACCAAGCTAAGATTTCTCCCAAGGAAATTGACTATATCAATGCTCATGCTACCTCGACTCCCGTAGGAGATGGGTTCGAAGCCAAGGCATTAGATCAAGTCTTTGGAGAATTCAAACCATTGGTCAGCTCTACGAAATCCATGACCGGTCATGAATGCTGGATGGCAGGAGCAAGTGAAATCGTATATTCAATATTAATGATGCAAAATGATTTTGTTGCACCTAATATTAACTTTGAAAACCCGGATGCGGATACCGCAAAACTCAATATTGCCAAAGAAACACAACATACGAATATCGACGCATTCATCTCCAACTCCTTTGGTTTTGGTGGAACCAATTCGTCTTTGGTAATAAGAAAATTCAAAAAATAAAAGTGTAATTCATTTTGTCCCTCCTTCGGAGGGACAACTCCTAAGCAGTTAGGCTAAGTCAATGACAAAACGACAAAATGGAATACACCCAAAATAATTATTTAATTTAATTGATATAATACAAGAAATGCAAGAGTCTGAAATAATAGAAATCATCAATGATTTTTTAGTAGAAGAATTCGAAGTAGAAGAAGAAGTAATCCAACCTGAAAATAATCTTCACGAATCACTAGGCTTGGATAGTCTGGATTATGTGGATTTGATTGTTGTAATAGAAGACAAATTCGGATTTAAGGTCCAAAAAGAGGATTTTGTTGACATTGCGACATTTAATGATTTCTACAAATACATTGCTGGAAAAGTCGCAGAAAAACAAGCATAATCCATGTCAGAATGGAAAGGTAAAAGCAGGGGAACGCCTTTGGGCTATAGGATTTTTATTTGGTTGCTCAAATATGTGGGACTTAGGGCTGCTTATTCTATTATTCGTTGCTTTTTATTTTGTCCTCTTTGATTTTCAAGCATCAAGAAGAAAGTTTCACTTTTTCCATAAGAAAATTGGTTTCGGGAAACTGAAATCCTTGCTAAAGATTTATCACAATTACTTTATTTTCGGGCAAGTTCTTCTAGATAAAGTAGTCGTGATGGCAGGAATAGATACCGGATTCACTTATGATGTGGAAAACAGAGGAAATCAAAAAACCTTTTCCGAAATGGATAGGGGCGGAATGCTAATCAGTGCCCATGCGGGGAATTGGGAATTGGCAGGACACTTCCTTAATGGCCGTTTTAAAGGAGATAAAAAAGCCAATATCCTCATGCTTGATGCAGAACATAGCAGTATTAAGGATTTGTTGGATAATGAAACTTCAAAGGACAAAATTAACATCATTCCCTTGAAAGAAGATGGCAGCCATATCTTCCAGATTCACAAAGTGCTGACAAATAAGGAAATTATTTGCACTCATGGAGACAGGCATATGGAGGGCATAAAAACAGTCAAAGCCAATTTTATGGGAGAACCCGCATTATTCCCGGCCGGTCCATTTTTCTTGGCAAAACGATTCAAAGTACCCTATGTGTATTTCTTTGCAGCAAGGAAGAAATACAAAAAATATAAATTCTATTATTCCCCTGTTCGTGAATCGGATACGTCTTTAGAAGAAATAGTACAACACTTTGCCAATGATTTGGAACAATTCGTGCGAGAATATCCGGAACAATGGTTTAATTTTCATGACTTTTGGAAAATGCCCGCATCATGATTGCAGAACCCATAATAAAACAGGATAATATCCAAACCATCTTATTACAAGAGCCGCCCATTCTTCTTGTAGACGAACTCTTACAACATGATGATACTTCTACGGTGACTTCCTTTACCGTAAAGGAATCCGGTGTTTTTGTATCGGATGGCGTTTTCAGAGAACCTGGACTGATTGAGAATATTGCACAAACGGCAGCTTCAAGGTTAGGATACCTTGCTTTCTTATTAAAGCGGGATTTGAATTTGGGGTATATAGGAGCGATAAAAAAATTGAAGATACTTTCATTGCCTCCGGTTTCATCCAAATTGATTACCAAGATAGAAATAGCCAAAGAAGTCTTCAATGTAACCATTGCTAATGCAACAATTCATGTAGATGATAAATTGGTGGTCAGTTGTGAAATGAAAATATTCATAGTAAAATAGATATGACAGAAATTCCAAAGACAAAGAAAAAGACACTAGTACATACCACGGAAATCAAAGTAAAATTCAGCGATGTGGATGCCTTGTCTATCGTTTGGCATGGGCATTATCTCCGTTATTTTGAAGACGGAAGAGAGGCTTTCGGAGATGAGTACGGAATCGCTTATTTGGATGTTTTCGCCAATGGCTTGGTCACTCCCATCGTTAAATCAAACGTGAATTATAAATCACCTTTGGAATACGGAGATACTGCGATTATAGAAACGACTTTCGTCAATAATCCTGCTGCAAAAATTGTCTTTGATTTTAAAATTTTCAATAAAAAAAATAAGGCATTGGTAGCAACCGGAAGCACTACCCAAGTTTTTTTGGATGCTCAAACAAAAGAACTTTTCTGGACAAATCCCCCATTTTTTGTAGAATGGAAAAATAAATGGATGAAATAGAAAACTAAATCTCAACATCTAATTATCTCTTAAAATGAAACCAACCGCTTACATACTTTCCGATAATATGATTAGTTCCTTGGGATTTTCTACCCAAGAACATATCACTGCATTCAGGAAAGGACAAAGTGGAATTTCAACTTACAATACCTTAGACTCTTCTTTTTTTGTTTCCAAAGTAAATGAACAAAGAAAAAAGGAAGAATGGGCAAAATTAAATGTTCAGGAAGAATACACGAACCTAGAACAATTATTCATTCTTTCTATTTCCAAAACATTGGAAAATACGGGAATAAATCCCCAATCCAAGGACACCTTATTCATCCTTTCCTCAACCAAAGGAAATATAGAAGCCCTTTCCCAAAGCAATAATGCCAATGCATTCCTAGGAAAAATGGCAAAAAACGTAGGAAAATATTTTAATCTTTCCTACCAGCCCCAAGTCATTTCCACAGCCTGTATTTCAGGGACACTAGCCTGTGTTTTTGCGAATAGGTATATCCGAAGCGGAAGATATAAACACGTCATAGTAAGTGGCGGAGATATTATTTCTGATTTCACCCTATCAGGTTTCAATTCTTTCAAAGCATTGGGGACAACATCCTGCAAACCCTTTGACAAAAATAGGGATGGCGTGAATTTGGGCGAGGGAGTCGGAACTATTTTATTCTCCTCAAAAAAAAGAGCACAAGGAAATAATATATATATCGGAGGCGGAGCCTCCAGCAATGATGCCAATCATATTTCGGGTCCATCCCGAACAGGAGACGGGCTATTTTTGACCATAAAAAAAGCAATGGAACAAGCAGGATTGTCATCCAATGATTTGGGATATATCTCTGCTCATGGAACGGCTACACCATATAATGATGAAATGGAAGCCAAGGCATTCCATTTGGCTCAATTGCAAGATGTCCCCTTGAATAGTTTCAAAGGATATTTTGGACATACACTAGGTGCGGCAGGAATTTTGGAATCCATTGGAGGAATCCAAAGCTTGCTTCATAACGAATTATATCCGAGTCCGGGATTTGAGGAAATTGGCGTAAGCCAAACCGTTCCCGTAATAAAGGAGCATAAGGAAAAGCAGATGAATCACATTTTGAAGACTGCCTCAGGGTTTGGTGGTTGTAATAGCAGTATTATATTTAGCAAAGAATGAATCATAATCTAAATATCACTGCTTCATGTAGAATTAGGGACGGGAAGGTTTATCTGAACAATAAGGAAGTATTTAATGGAGAAAGTTCAGAAGATTTTCCGGCTTTCATTAAATCCGCTTATCAAAACCTAGGATTGAAATATGGGAAATTCCACAAAATGGACTCCTTGTCCAAATTGGGATTCATAGCATCCGAATACATCTTTAGTGAAATGGATGTGGGTTCTTTGGATAAAGAAAATACAGCAATTGTCCTGGCCAATTCCAGTTCTTCCTTGGATACGGATATTCGCCACCATAACAGCATAAAAGATGCCTCGAATTTTTACCCAAGTCCGGCTGTTTTCGTATATACTTTACCAAATATCGTCATGGGCGAAATTTGTATCAAAAATAAGATTCAAGGTGAGAATGCTTTTTTTATCTTTGATGAGTTTAATGCCCAAACATTAATCGAACCGATAGAAATCCTATTTGAGGAAACAGAAACAAAAGCTTGTTTAGGTGGCTGGGTAGAATTTTTGGAGGGGAAGTATGAAGCATTTTTGTTTTTTATAGAGAAAGAATCCAATAAGGGAAAATTGGCATTCAATGTTCCTAATATGAATCAATTGTATTTGTAGTAAATAATTTAATGAATACATAGTTGCGGACAAGTCAGCAAAGTCCATAGCAATCCGTCGATAGACCATTTGCCTAAAACGCAACTTGAATTATCTAACTAATAACCAAAGAATAAAGTAAAAAGGGTATGGAAGCATTTGCAACGAAATTGAAAGAACAAATCATCACACATTTGAATCTAGAAGATTTGACACCAGAGGAGGTAGGTCTCGACGACCCTTTATTCGGGGAAGGCTTAGGTTTGGATTCTATTGATGCTTTGGAGTTGATTGTTTTCTTGGAAAAGGAATATGGTATCAAAATAGAAAATCCGGAAGAGGGGAAGCAAATCTTCGAATCTGTGAACACAATAGCCAAATTCATACAGAAGAATAAAAACACTTAATGCCATGCCACAAAAGGTTTGGGTAACAGGAATGGGTACTGTTTCTTCCATTGGTCTGAATGTGGAAGAATCATTCCGATCGCTTTGTGAAGGAAAAACAGGCATCGGTCCGATTTCATATTTAGATACTCGTTTCAAGGAGGAATATCCCCTAGGAGAAGTAAAACTATCTAACGATGAACTCAAGGAAAGAGCCAAACTCTCCGAACCCATTGTTTCCCGAACCGTACTCCTTGGGACTTTGGCGGCAAGGGAAGCATTATCACAAGCTGGGATTTCAGATGTTCAAGAATATAGGACAGGATTCATTTCTGCGACCAGCGTGGGCGGGATGGACATTAGCGAAAAGATTTATCAAGGTTTCTTAGAACAAGGCAAATTAGAGGATTTATCCCTGATGGGCATCCATGACTGTGGAAGCACTACGGAAATGATGGCTGATTTATTGGGTATTCGTCATTTCATCAGTACCATTAGTACAGCATGTTCTTCTTCTGCCAATTCCATTATGCTAGGTGTGAGGCTGATTAAACAAGGCATTTTGGAAAGGGTTGTAGTTGGCGGGACAGATGCCTTGACCCGTTTTACACTCAATGGTTTTAATTCTCTAAAAATAGTCGATAAACAACAATGCCAACCTTTCGATGCGAATAGAAGAGGATTGAATCTGGGAGAAGGAGCCGGTTATATCGTTTTGGAATCTGAAGCCTTGATGGAGAAATCCGGAAAAAAACCATTCTGCTATCTAAGCGGATATAGCAATACCAATGATGCCTTTCATCAAACTGCTTCTTCACCTACGGGGGACGGAGCTACCCGAGCGATGGAAAAAGCGATGGCATTGGCTGGATTAAAAGCTGACGACATTGATTACATCAATGTTCACGGAACAGGAACTGCGAATAACGACATGTCAGAAGGAAATGCACTGATGAGAATTTTTGCTGAACATGTACCAACTTGCAGTTCGACCAAAGCATTTACAGGACATACACTTGGGGCAGCAGGTGGCATTGAAGCCGTATTTTCCATTTTGGCAATACAAAACCAAGTCGTTTATCCGAATTTATTCTTGGAAACTCCGATTCCCGAACATAACTTTAGCCCTATAACAAAACTCAAAGAACAAAAAGTGGAGCATGTCCTATCCAATTCTCTAGGCTTTGGAGGGAATTGCTCAACATTGATTTTCTCAAAATAAACGATATGAAAATCTACATCAGCGGCATGGGGAATATTTCTCCCCAAACGACATTCGACAACAAGAATTTCTTGGATGAAATAGTTTCCCATGAAGGAAGCCGGCTGAATATTGTGGACCCTCCATACAAGGAAATCCTGAATCCCAGATTAATGAGGAGAATGACCCGAATCATTAAAATGGGCGTCACTTCTGCTAAAATCTGCTTGGCGGAAGCAAAAGTGGAAATGCCTGATGCCATCATTACCGGAACGGCGATGGGCTGTGTAAAAGATACGGAAACATTCCTTTTGGCATACGGCTCGGAAGAATCTACCTTATTGACACCAACGGCATTTATCCGTTCTACGCACAATACTGTTGGAGGGCAAATTGCATTGATGCTAAAATGCAATAATTATAATTTCACTTACGTGCAAAAAGGTTTTTCCTTTGAGTCTGCCCTCTTGGATGGAATCTTGAAACTAAAGGAAAAAGATGGTGAAAATATTCTAGTCGGAGCAGTCGATGAAATGACGGACAATTCCTACGGAATAAAATCCCACCTTGGCTATCTTAAAGAAGGAATAAAAAACAGCTTGGATTTGTTCCAAGAAAAAAGCAAGGGAATCATAGCAGGGGAAGGTTCTGCTTTTTTCCTATTGTCCAATAAGGAGAATGAAAATAATTATGCGGTTCTATCCGGTTTGTTCATGTTATACAAACCAAAATCCCAAGCAGAAATAGAAAACGGAATCCAGCATGTTTTATCTCCACAAGGATTGGAATTAAAAGATATTGACGCCATTATTATTGGGAAAAATGGAAACGAAGAAAAAGATGGAATCTACGATGATTTCCTAAAGGCATTCCCTAGCGAAACAGCCGTTTTGGGATATAAACATCTTTGTGGAGAATATGAAACTTCATCGGCTTTTGCCTTGTGGATGGCAGCCAGAATGATAAAGGAACAAAGGATTCCCAAAGCCACAATCATCAGGAAATCCGATGCTAAGGAATTGGAACACATATTGATTTATAATCATTATCGTGGAATCAACCACAGTTTTATTTTGGTATCAAAAATTTAATAATAGATTTAGAGATACTTAGACTTATAGATATTTAGATAAAATCGAGTAGCCCGTTTTATCTAAATATCTATAAATCTCAAAATCTAGCTATCTACTAGAATGCGACTCAATCATAAAATATCAAAAAACGCCTTTATACTATTGTCAATTATAATGGTAATAGCTATTTTTTTGGGTTACCTCAGTATTTGGTATTTATTCCTTCTGTGTTTTGTTTTCTTATTACTAACGGCTTATGGTTCCGGAATTATCCAAGCCCAGTATTTCATGCCAGTAACTTGTGGCGGAGAGACTAAAGAGAAAAACATCGCCATTACTTTTGATGATGGCCCCCATCCTGAAATCACAAATCAGGTCTTGGATATATTAAAAGAATACGATGTAAAGGCAACCTTTTTTTGTATTGGGAAGAAAGTAGAATCCCATCCGGAAGTCGTAAGAGAAATAGATGCACAGGGACATTTGGTGGCAAACCATACTTACAGCCATTTGAGGAAAAACTGTTGGGTCATTCAAGAGGAAAAAATCAAAAAGGAACTGAGCCAGGCAGACGAAGCCATTTTTAAGGTTTTAAATAAGAAACCCAATTGGTTCAGACCTCCTTTTGGAGTGACTAATCCGCACATTGCCAAGGCAAACAAAGACTTGGGACATCATGTTATCGGTTGGAATATACGCTCCTTGGACGGGCGGCTAAAAGATGAACAAAAGATCATAAAACGAGTAAAAAAGAGGATGAAACCCGGAGGAATCATTCTTTTCCATGATATTTACCCTCGCATTTTGCCAATTTTAAGAAATATTTTAGAGTATGCAAGAGAAAATAATTATAATATTGTACCACTAAATGAATTGATTAAATCAAATCCTTATGAATAAGTATTTTCTTTTCTTCTTCTTGAATATCTTCTCTTTCACTGTGGCTTTCGCCCAATTGGAGGGCTTCTCCACCATGAAAAATGTAGAGGCATTCACCGTCCGAATGGGAGAAGAAGCGAGAACGACCGAAACCATCAGTAGTGATTTCGTCCAGAAAAAATATTTGAGTTTCATGGAAGATGAAATCGAATCTTCCGGGGTATTCAAATTCAAGAAAGACCATCTCTTGCGTTGGGAATATACCGTGCCATATACTTATATCATCGTTTTGAATGGCGACAAGGTCAGCATTAAGGAAGAGGGGAAAAAGGCGAGCGAATTCGATATGTCTTCCAATGAAACATTCAAGAAAATCAATGAACTGATGTTGAACAGTGTGAGGGGAACGGTTTTGGAAAATGATGAATTCAATTTGAATTATCTGGAAAGCAAAGGAGAATTCCTAATTCATCTTGTTCCAAAAAAGAAAGAATTAAAAAATGTCCTACAGAATATTTACATTTACTTTGACAAAAGTGATTATCAGGTTTCTTCCATTCATATGACTGAAGAATCAGGAGACTACACTAAGATCATGTTCAAAAATAAAAAGTTGAATGAAGAACTTTCTGAGGATAACTTTATTGTTAAGTAGTGTTCTATTCTTTTTTTCCTGTAACCCCGGAGGATATTTTAAGCTCAAAAAAAATACTGCGGATTCTGCAGAATTAACTCCTATTTTCAAAGGTGTCAATAAAGCCCAAATCTATAGGGCAGGAATGAAATTCAAGGATTTTGAATTTGGCGGGCAATTGGTTTTCCGCCAAATGAAAGAAGATGTTTTCCGTGTAGTCATCATGTCTGAAATCGGAGTCAAATTCTTGGACATTGAACTCACGCCCACCGAACGAATCGTCCACCAAATAAATGAACAAATAAACCGTCCTCTTGTCTTGAATGTATTGGAAAGTGATTTCCGATTGTTATTAATGAATGATATCCAATCCTACAAATCTTCCACGAAAAAAAATGTAAATCATAAAACAATTTACAAATTGAAGAAAAGAGGAAAAGGAAAACGATTTTATTATATCAATGATGAAACCGGGAAACTGGATAATATAGAAAAGGCAAGTAAATTCGGCAATAAGAAAGTATTGGTACAATTGGAAAATTATAAAGAAGGGATTCCTAAAAATATCTCAATTGAACATTTTGGATTACCTTTGAGTCTGATATTGGAAAAAGTGAAATAAGAAAAAAATGCTACTGGATAAATTTTTTAGAATACTGGAAGAAAAGAAAGAGGGTAATTCCCTTGAATTAAAAGTGGAATTAATAGCGGAGCATGATATTTTCAAAGGACATTTTCCAGGAGACCCGATAGTTCCCGGTGTTTGCCAAATCCAAATGCTTTCCGACATTTTGACCAAAACCGAAGGGAAAACTTATTTTCTTTCGGAATCAAATCAAATCAAATTTGTTGCAGTAATCAAACCTACGGAAACACCTACATTCCACGCTTCCATTTCTTATCATTTCCAAGAAGATAATTCTGTCAAATTAACCGCTAATTTCTTTAATGGAGATTTGATTTATTTTAAAATGAAAGGAACATTTAGGACTAAGATTTAAATAAAAAAATCAAACTCTCTTATCCACAAACCTCACAGGCTTCCTGCTGTCTTTCCTAAAAATAAGTGGCAATAAGGAATTTACCGGATGTAATTTAATTTTCGGAGTGACCCTTAATTTCGATTTTAAATGCCGTCTTAATTTATTTTCAAAATCATCATCCGTATTTTCATTTTCCACATGGATTAAAATTTCATCCGTGTCGATTTCGTTTTTATAAACTTCTACGATATAATTAGAAATACCTAATAAAGAATGAATCGCATTAAAAATCGCAGGAGGATATAAAGTCGTTCCTTTAAATTTAATCATTTGTTGTGTCCGTCCGATAATCGGACCGAGCCGCATTGTCGTTCTTCCACAAGAACATTTTTCTGTGTGTGCCTGACAAATATCTCCCGTTTTGAATCGAAGCAAAGGCATGCCCTCTATCCCCAAAGTACTGATTGTAACTTCTCCCGCTTCGCCCTCTTTTACAGGTAAATTATTTTCGTCTAATAATTCCACAATAATCAATTCGGGATGGTGGTGTCCGCCTTTTCCTGCTTCACATTCCGTGAATGCAGTTTCCATTTCGGTGGAGGCATAAGTGGAAAATAATTGGATATCCCATTTATCCTTAATTCTTTTTCCAAGGGTATTCAAACTAAAATCCGCATTCCGCAAAGGCTCTCCAATGCAGACAGCTTTTTTGATGGGACTGTTTTTATAATCAATATTGTTTTTTTCGGCGTAGTCTATTAATTTCAATAAAAAAGATGGAACGACAATCAATGTGTTCGGTTGGATTCTTTCAATGGTTTCCCATTGTAATTGTGGCAAACCGGAACCGACTCTTACAATACCCGCTTTTAATTTTCTTACTCCTAAAAAATATGCCAGTCCCGCCATGAATCGCCTATCAATAGTTGTCGTTAATTGATAAATATCATCAGCACTCCCATTGGCACAAAGGAATGAAATATATTCATTGTAGGCAAGGCGTTCCAAATCATTTTCCGTAAGTGCAACAGTGACAGGTTTCCCCAAAGTTCCGGAAGTCGTTACATAATCAATGATTTCATTTCTATTCACACAAAGGAAATCATCATTATTTTGTTGCAACATTTCTTTGGTCGTAACCGGGATTCGGATTAAATCTTCCAAGGTTTTAATACTCGAAATATCAATATTATTTTCAAGGAATAATTTCTGATAAAAAGGAGATTTGTTTTTCAGATAAATTAATAAATCCTGAAGACAGGCTTCTTGGAAATGTTTAATTTCTTCCTTGCTTTTTTTTTCTATTTCGGGTATGAACATGAAATACTAGGCTACGATTTTTCTTTTCTTAAAACAGGATTGGCATAAAGGCGAACAAACATTTCCTTTAATTCTTTTTTATCACCTTTCATTTCTGAAAGACGTTTGGCACAGAATTCATGAAAGCGTTCTATATCCGATTCATCATAATTGGATTGATAATTATTTTTCCCTTCTATTAAATCTGCTGCCACATAATTAAATGTCCAACATTTATATCCGGAAATAATTCTCCGGTTGATTTCGTTTCTGATTTCTTCGATTTGAATATGATTGTTTTTATCGCCTGATATTGTGGAAATAAAATCATTCATAGGTTCGGAAATATATACATGTATCCTTCCTTTTGGCTCTGTTATTCCATTCAGAATACTTTTCAAATCTTCCCCTTCTAATTTTTTATAAGGCCCCGATTTCGAAGCGAATAATTCTTGGGTTTTTAAATTATCACAAGGTTCGAATTCATAAGAAATGGACATCGGAACAATATTCAGCGGCACGAGGGCTTCTTTGGCTGATTTTTTTCTTTGGCTTAAATTCAGCATTTGCAACAAGCCCGTCTGAGTGTCATCTGCTCCGTCTTTTGTCCGTCCGTTCCGTTGGGCAATCCAAATGGATTCTTTTTCTTCTTCAATTGTTTTCCTAATATAATCCGAAAGATTTTTAGAATGCTGATACATTTCCCTTGCCGTTTTCCCCTCCCGATATACGGTGTACATTTTATTGATTTTTCCAAAATCAACTATTGTAGGTGTAATCATCAGGTTTTTTCCAAAGGAAATTTGTGTCGTGGGAAAATCATTCAGATAGGAATAAAATTGTAATAAGCAGGTATCAAAAAAAATATCCCTATGATTGGATATGAATAAATAGGGCTGTTTGGGGTCAAGCTTTTCTATCCCACTAAAAGTAGCGCCATCCGAAGTATTATCCAAAATATATTTAATCACATGATACATGATTTTTATCTGAAAATCATGTATGGTTTGAATGCTATTTAGGAATTCGGGAATCTCATCCTCGCTTTTGTCCGGAAAAAAATATTGTATCGCTTTCAGGAACAGGGGATCCGCAGAAATCCGCTGCATCGCAGACGGGACTTCTTCATCCCTGAAAGGGCGTAAATCGTCGAATATTTCTTGTTTCAATTCTTAAGTTGTATTTAATTGAAATTAAATTTCAAAAGTGAAAAAAGCCGGTAATAAGTAGAATGCTTGATTTTTCAATTAACAAAATCAAAGCCAATTTCACAAATGTACCAATATCTAATTCAAGTTCCTTGGAACACAATAGATTTTAGTATTCAAATTCCACCTTAATCTAAATACTAAAGTCTAATTTCCTTTAGTAAGGACAACCTGCTGCCACAGTTTCAGCAAATTTTTCTTTTTCGGGCAAAGTTGTTATTTCCATTTCCAATGCCTTTTCATAATAATCAAAAGCCCTGTCGCAATTTTGTATCGAAAGAAAATATTCCCCCAATAAAGAATAGACCATATAATAATTAGGATTGGAATCCACGAATCGGTCTATCATGGATTCATCCAATTTTTTCTTACCCTCGCTCTCGATGGCTTCTTCCACTTCTTTTTTCATCGTCCTGAATTTCTTGAACCTCTCGAATTCATTGGAATGCAAAAATGGGTCTTCTTGAATTTCCAAACTGTCTTTTGTTATTTCAACATTTTCCTTCAAACCCGGATAGCTACTGAAAATTTCATTCAAATCATAAGCGATAAATTCTCCTAGCATATAAGGAGGCGTGGACACCCAAACCAATCTTCCCTTTGGCATGAAAATAATCGCATGATGAGCAATGAGCTGGTTGATGGATTTTTCATTGGCGAAGCCAATATCCTGATTTCCCAAACCATTTTTATCCCTTAGGATTTCGGAAGCAGCGAGGGCATTCATTTTCGGATATTTGGAAATTAATTCCGTCATCCTTTTATATCTATAATCCGAATGGCTATTTTTTATATGTTCGGAATTCATTTCATTCTCCCGAAATTCTTCGGACTGATAATGATTAGAACAAATAATATAATCTTCTGATTCCGTTTTATACAAAGCTGTCTTTTCTGTTGATTTTTCAATCAATGCCGTTTCGTTATCGGCAGCAGAACCAATCATCAATGTTTCCGAAACAAAAGTTTCTCCCTTTTTCGCAATCTCAAATGCTTCGTCAATATTTTTTGCATATTGCAATATTTCACGAGCCAAAATAGAAATGGGTGTTTTTCCATGCGATGGAATTTCTGAGGGAGCGGCATTTAATGTAATCGTCAATCCATGTTCGTTCATGCCCGAAACAACTCCACTCATTCCCGCCCAAGAAACCGCCATAAAGGCATGTCCATTTTCGGGACGGATAAAACTCACGACTTTGTTTTTCGCAAAATCATCTCCCACATGAAAATCAAAATTCCGTCCGATAACCATCGTACTATCTTCGGAACGGGAATCCCAAGTAGAAAAAGAAGTGCATCCTACTTTCCCCATATTTTCCAAGGCATGCCCAATGTCGTGCGCTCCATGATAATTCAATACCCTTTGGTATTTAGGACCTACGAAATCATATTCATTATTAGCGGAAAGCGATGCGCCATAAATTTCCTTTTGATATTCCAAGGGAATATATTCCGGCATTTTCCGATTGAACCAACCGATGAAATATTTTAAATAATGAAGAAATGATTCGGATGGAATAATGTTTTTCATTTCATTAATAAAAGACACTTCCAATTGGTAAGTGAGTTCGGTTGTCATTTTTCCATTCGCCACGCCGATTTCAAAAGGGTTGCCCTCCAAATAGGTTTCCCAAATACCATGTTTGTTTTTTTTCAGCCAACAATTTTTCCAATAATAAAAATCCTCATCGACTTTCACCCGTTCCGTTTCCATAGAACTGATGTCATCTATTTCAGGTGGTTTTATTTCTATTGCCCGTAGGAATAAAACCCAAAGGATAATTAAAATTATTCCGAGGAATAAGAAAAAATAAGCGAAGCGTTTCAGCCATTTTTTTGTTCTTGGACTCATTGTGCCTGTTTTATTTTCTTTAGAATATCCGAGCGATTAATAAATTCGGCACAAGTCATAATGGAACCGATAGTCACACCTAAGATACCGTGCATATTTAAATTTTGTCCGGTAAGGAATAGATTCGGTACTTTCGTTTTTGGAGAAATAAAGGATCGCAAAGGGTCATTAAAATCTTTTATGATACCATACATCGAACCATCACTCGTACCGATATAATCTCGGAAAGACAAAGGCGTAGAAGTATGAATGGATTGAATACAAGAACGGATATTGGGAAACTTTTTTTCCAATGCCCGAATACATTTTTCCGCTTTTTCTAATTTGAATGCTTCATAATCCTCTCCACGTGATTCTTCTTGTGCTACGGTATTAAAAGTCTGACTCCATTTTTCCACTTCGTCATACCTCATATAAACCATCATGCTCATGCAGTCGGCATATTTTTCAGACCTTGAACTAGCAGGAGTGGAAATCATATAAGCATCTGGCCACACATCCGTATAACCAACATACCTCCAAACATCATTATCAATATGATGATAATAATTATGATTTAAATATGGGAAAGTATCTTTTTTAAATACCAAATGTAAATTAAAACAAGCAGTACTATTTTCCAGGGAACGGATTCTTCTTACATAGGCTTTTCTTATTTTCTGTTCTTTTAATAAATCCAATGTCAAATGTGGATGGATATTGGAAATAAAATATTTGGCTTCGAATTGTTCCCCCTCTGCGGTTTCTGCTTTGGTCAAAGTCCCATTTTCAAAAACCAGTTTTTTTACATCCTTATATTTCAGTATTTCCCCTCCGAAACCCCGAATGGCTTTTGTCAGAATCCTGCAAATTTGCGAACCTCCGTCCACACATCTATAAGAACTTTCTATATAGGAATTAATGGTAAGTGCATGTGAATAAAGCGGCGTCTTATTCCCTATTCCCGCATATAAGGAATTTGAACCTGCAAGGACACTCCTCAACCTTTCGTTAGTGGTAATACTATCAATATAATTTTTAGCGCCTATGGATAAATATTTAAAAAAGTTTTCTTCCCCATCTGCCAATGGGTCTTTATCTTCTAAATTATATAATGGAAATGTTTTACAAACATTCAATATACCTTCGCAATATTTTTCTATATTTTTTCTTTCTTTCGGAAATTGTTCACTAAGAGATTCTATAAATTGGGGATAAGTTTGGCTGTGTTTATATTCAGTCTCATCATTATCAAATGTGATGTAGTCAAATGTGCTATTCATTTTCCTTAATTTCAGTTTATCCATCAAACCGAAATACTTGAAATACTGATACAGGTTCTGCCCCTCATCCAATCCTCCCAAATAATGTACTCCCGTATCGAAAATGGATTTATCCCTAACGAAAGTTTGTAAATTCCCTCCTGTCTGTTTATTTTTTTCTAAAACACAAACACTGTATCCTGCTTCTCCTAAAATATAAGCACATTGCAAACCTCCTAGCCCGCTACCAATAATTACAACATCGTATTTTGTTTTATATCTTTTCATTTAATTGTGTCTTAAAATATATTACACTTTGCCTAGTGGATCTGTTTTCAATTTATTTCATTCTAACAAAATGATTTTGTACTACCTTGTTTAAATATATTTTTGATTTCGTACATGCGAAATCCAATTCTTCGGGCAGTTCTGAAAACAATGGTGAACCTCCACCTAATAAAATAGGAATGGTAGTTATAACCATATCGTCTATTAAATCTTCCTTCAGAAAACTTTGTATCGTTGCTCCTCCATCTATATAAAGTCGATGGAATCCTTTTTGGTAAATCTTATTTAAAATCTCCGTTAATGTGCCTTTGACTATTTCTGCTTTTCCTTTAAATCCTTCAGGTACTTTATTTAATTTATTACTCAATACAAATACCTGTTTTTTATAAGGCCAATCTATGTCAAAACCACATACCGTTTCAAAAGTTGTCCGCCCCATAATAATAGCATCTATTTGTGAAATAAATTCACCATAGCCCATATCTATATTATTAGGATTAGGGATTCTATGGAGCCAATCTATTCCTCCATTCTTATCCGCAATATATCCGTCTAAACTCGTTGCAATAAAAACACTATTTCTTTTCTTCATTTCTCTTTTGAATAATTAATACGTATGCTATGAAAACATTACAAAATCAGTTCATTCTGATTTTGACTAAACCATCTGTTTCTTCCGAAACAAAATCATTAGGAATACTAAATGTATCACTTGGTTTTCCTTGTACTAAAATAAATCCCTCCTTAACCATTTTCTCTCTACAGCTATTCCAGATAATATCAAAATCCAATCCTCTGGATTCTAATCGATTTAAATCAAGAATCAATAC
>JAHDHJ010000039.1:0-3227 GCA_020631375.1 Saprospiraceae bacterium
ATATTTTAATCTTCTTACAAATGGTTTTATATCCTTTATCTTTTCTATTTACATTTTTAAAATTTCCAGCATAAATAATTGCAGAAGCAATGAAATAAATGCCCATTAGCAAAACAAATCCAATTGTAAATATTGGTTTTTCAGTCTTGTACTTATACCAGAAATAAAAAATGAAACTAATGGAAATAAAAAATATGGCAATACATTCTAAAACAAAATCCCTGACAGTCAAACAATGACAGTCAGAAATATAAGATGTTAGCAATAATAAAAAAATATTGGTAAAAACAAATAGCAAACAATATTTGAATATTTTACTGGACATTAATCAAATCCCAATTTTGTTTGTAGAGGGGAACTAATCCTTTTGCATTTTCAAAAACATCATCTATTTTCAAATATTCATCAATAGAATAATATTCTAATTTCTTTCATCCATATTTCAAAACACAAAATAATAGACTAGGATTCCAGCAATCCCAAAAATTCCTCTTCGCTTAAAATTTCCACTGTACCCAGGTCTTGTGCTTTTTTTAATTTTGATCCGGCTTTTTCTCCTACGACTAAAATATTTAATTTAGAACTGATTGCGGAAAGCACTTTAGCTCCATTCATTAAGGCTATTTTTTTAGCTTCGTTCCTTGACATTTTTTGTAACGAACCTGTAAATAAAATGGTCTTCCCGGAAAAAGGTCCGCCCTCTATGGGTTCCGCTTTTTTATCTTCATCTGTTTGGCTTAAATTCACGCCGAGGCTTTCCATCTCTTTTAGCAGGGCAATATTTTTTTGGTCGGAAAAATAATCAATTACATTCTGAGCCAAAACTGGTCCGATATCTTTTATTGAAGTTAATCTTTCCAAATCCCAATCCTGTAAATCCAAAACATGTTTTATTTCTCCCGAAAGAATTTCCGAAGCCCTTTTCCCTAAATGGTGTACGGTCAGACTTTGGAGAACTTTTTTAATTGGATTTTTCTTTGCTTGGTTTATTGCAGCTTCTAATTTAGTCGCAGAACGGGTTCCGAATCCTTCCAACTTTGAAATGGCTTCATAATCCAAACGATATACATCCGCCAAATTTTTCAGCCAACCCATTTCTTGGAATTTTTCCACATAGGCTTTTCCGAAGCCATCTATGTCCATTCCGGATTTGGAAACGTGGAATATCAGACGCTGCATATCCTGTGCTCCACAAGTACAAGTCGGACAACGCCAAGCCGCTTCTCCCTCAACCCTGATCAATTCTATTTCTTCGGTTTTATTAATCGGGCAATTTTTTGGAAACTCAATCGGGTCCTCGCTTCCGTCTCTTAAATCTTCCATTGCTTTCACAATATATGGAATGACATCGCCCGCACGTTCGACCAGAACCGTATCTCCAATCCTCAAATCTTTAGAAGAAATAAAATCCTCATTATGGAGGGAAACATTAGAGACTGTTACACCTGCGAGTTGGACGGGTTCCAATTTTGCTACCGGAGTAATCGAACCGATTTTTCCTACTTGGTATTCTACATTCAATAATTTCGTCGTCGCTTGCTTTGCCTTGAATTTGAAAGCTATTGCCCAACGGGGATGATGGCTCGTGTAGCCCGCTTCTTCCTGGAGGCTCAAATCATTCACCTTTACGACCATTCCATCTATCTCATACGGATATTCGTCTCGGTGTTCTTGCCAATAATTACAAAAATCAGCAGCTTCCTTGATATTTTTGCAAAGCTTCCTATCGTAACCCTCTTTAGGGATTTTGAAACCTACCTGTCCCAATGCCTCTATGCTTCCATGATGACTTTGGAATTTACCTAGTACATCCCTCCCATTTTCATCAATCGCATAGCCCAATTGGTAAATAAAAGCTTCCAATTTTCTTTTTTCCACCTCCTTGGGATTCTTCATTCTCAATCCTCCTGTAGCCGCATTCCTTGCATTCGCAAAAATGGATTCTCCATTTTTTTCACGCGCTGCATTCACCTTGTCAAAATTCGAAATCTTAATCAGGACCTCTCCCCTCAGTTCCACCTTTTGCAATCCCCATTTTGAAAATTCGGCTTTCAATGGAATAGAATGGATAACCCTTGCATTATTGGTCATTTCCTCTCCTTTTTTCCCATTGCCACGAGTGGCACCTCTTGTCAATAAATCATTTTCATAAACCAATGCTATTGTCCCTCCATCGAATTTAGGTTCTACAACATATTCCAAATCCGCTTCTTTTTCCAGACCCAAAACCCTTTTTATCGACTCGTCAAAATCCTGTAAATCTTCTGCATTGTAGCTATTCGCCAATGAAAGCATGGGAGTCAGATGTTCTGCAGAAGGGAAATCAGAAGTCAAATCAGGAGACACTCGTTGAGTAGGGGAATCCGAAGAAATCAAGTCGGGATATTCTGCTTCCAAGGCTTCCAAACGTTTAAACAAATGATCGTAATCATAATCTGAAAAAACGGGATCGTTTTGGATATAATATCGCCATTCATGGTATTTGATAACGTAATGTAAATCTTGGACTTCGGCTACTGCTTCTAATTTATTAGGAATAGTTTGCTTACCCAATAAAGATTTTGAAAGTTGGAAAAGTCTTCTTTGGTCTTTTTGTGAATACATATATTTCAATGGAGGATTTGGTTTTCAAATAGCACAATAGTAGTAAATGTTCTAAGCCTAAATTAAGTTCCGAGAATTAATGGAATAATTGGAAATGAACAGTTCAGTCCACTTCTTCATAATCGATATAATCACTTTCATCTATGACTTCCTTTGGTTTTTCCTGATCCTGCCCCGTTGCCGAAAGGTACAAGGGTCTTATGAAAGTCCTGTATGCAAAATAACTTAGGATTATAAATACGATTATTTTCATTTGAATTCAGATTTAGCGAAAGGTAAAAAGAATCAAGTTTTATACCCTTATAAGAACAACAAAAATGAGCATTATGATTAGACTTTGTTACATTTATCCAAAGATTTTCCTTTTTAGATATTCTATAACGTACTTTTGCGGGAGGTGTGGGATTCCTGCATTTACTATTTGGCTAAATTGCGTTTTACGCAATTTAGATTTATTTCATAACCAATAAAACCACTCCACAAATGTCATTAAACATAGGAGATATAGCGCCCGATTTCACTTTGACTAGTGATGAATTAAAGCCCGTTTCACTTTCTGATTACAAAGGAAAAAATGTTGTATTATTGTTTTTTCCTCTAGCATTTACCGGTGTATGCACTAC
>JAHDHJ010000039.1:3327-23582 GCA_020631375.1 Saprospiraceae bacterium
CTTAAAATAGTTATATTTATGTTCTGCTTATTGATAATCATCCAAATATTTTTATTCCATGCTTTTTGATACACAAGGACAAGAAGATGTTTTAGTCGCTGAAGAAACTACTACGGGAACTACGGCGTATATCATTGTTTATAATGATGACTACAATACCTTTGATTGGGTAGTAAAATGTTTTGTGGAAATCTTGGGCCATACGGGTGAACAAGCAGAACAATTATCCATTTTCATTCACTTCAAGGGAAAAGCCACTGTGAAAATGGGTTCCATGAAGGAATTGAAACCGCTTAAGGACGGATTAGTGGACAGAGGACTTTCTGCGGTTATCGAAGAAGAAAAAATAGGTTCCTAATTATTAATTATACCAACAAGTACGGTCGTTTATGAAATTCATAAACGACCGTACTTGTTTCTCATATCAATAAAAAACAAATCCCAATGCCTATTTTTTGGTTGACTGAAGAATTGGATTTTCCTGACCCGGATCTTGCCGGTGAGGAAGGCATTTTGGCGGTGGGAGGAGATTTATCCATTAGTCGTTTATTATTGGCATATAAAATCGGCTTGTACCCTTGGTTCAATCCTGAAGACCCTATTATTTGGTGGTGTCCGGATCCTCGTTTTGTAATTTTCCCAGATGAAATAAAGGTGAGCAAAAGTATGAGACCTTATTTCAATCAGAAAAAATTCAAGGTTACCTTTGATCAGGATTTTGAGGGGGTAATAGATGGTTGCCAACAAACGCCTAGGAAAGGACAAACAGGAAGCACTTGGTTGACGGATGACATGAAATCATCTTTTATGGAATTGCACAAAATGGGAATTTGTCATTCTGTAGAAGTTTGGAAGGATGATGAATTGGTCGGTGGCTTGTATGGAAATTCTATGGGAAAATGCTTTTATGGCGAGTCCATGTTTTCCAAAGTGTCCAATGCTTCAAAATTTGGTGTCATTACACTTGCCAAAAAATTAAAGGAAAAAAAATTTCGGCTTATTGATTGCCAACAACCTACTGACCACCTTGTCAGTTTGGGTGCGAGAGGTATTCCGAGGAAAGAATTCCTTTCTATATTGAAAGAAAATGAAGAGGAAGAAACGAAAATCGGGAATTGGAATGATTGGCTGAATGGATAAGCTAATGCTATTTGTAACCAAAATCCCTTTTTGGAACAGTATCTATGAATGGTGTTGCTGTTCGTTTTAATACAATTGTATCTTTCGTCAAGCTCATATCCCAAACCGTTAATTCTTCACTACTAAAACCTAGTATCTTACTTTTGGTTTGGCTTTCTGTAAACTGTATGGATAATGTGTCTTTATTCAATTCATAAAAATACCCTCTCTCCAAACCGGGAAAATACATAGAATCCGCCCTTACGGTAAACGCTTCCATATCAAATCCGTCCTTATACCAAGTTCCTTGGAAAGCCCCTTTCCGCTGTCTCTCCTTACAGCCAATAAGTATGAAAATTAAAATCAAATAAAGAAAGGCATTTCTCATTTAGGTCTTTTGTATGTTTAGTCAAGGATTGATTGATATAGCATTAACGAATCTAAATATTAATCTGTTATCGCTGGCATTATAAATCACTTGCTATCCTATCCCTCAAATAATGTTTTAAGAAAAAATTATGATTCCCTTAATAGAATTTCACAAGCAAGAATCGGAAAAACAATGCTATTCGTCGAAGAACACATTTTATATGTAACTGATTAAGAACAATATACGTATAACCAGTATAAGTTCAAGGGATTCATACGAACAGTTTACTACACATGCAAAAGACAACCCTCAACTATGGAATAATTTATGAATCCTTGAATAACCCCGTTCCTCCGATAGGTTGTAATACCTATCCGGAGTGTGGGGTTTTAATAAATAAAATTTTAGAGTCCATAATCCATATGTGAATATTAAACCCTAACAACTTATTTTTTGATGATGATTGGCTGCTATGGAGAAATCCTAGCAGCCTTTTTTATTTGTAGAACTAATTCCGATTAAAATTAGGATACAAATACCTCAGCATTCCCTGCGGATTAAATCTTTCCCATTCGTTTATATCCTTAGACAGCCTATCGGCTATACAATACAAGGCAGAAGGATTGTGTCCCAAACCGAAATGACTTCCTCCTATTTGGACATTTTGTGTTGTATCGCTTTCCTGCCGTTCTATACAATGTTGCCAATTAACGACTCCATCCTCTTTCGTAAAAATAGCCGTAGAAGGAACAGGTGGCGGTAGAAGTATATCTTTTAATAACTCCTGGCTAATATCCAAGCCTTTGGGACCATGAAGAAAATCATAAAACCATCGGGCATTATTTTTTTCAAAAATCCCTCCGAATGGGGAACCCAAAGTAATGACTTGCCGGACATCATCCGGTCTTTGCCGAGCAACCTCCCGAGCATATACACCTCCCAAGCTCCAACCTACCAAACTTACCTTAGCATTGCATTCAGCAGAAATTTCTTCCACTCGGTCTGCAATTTTGAAAGCATATTCAGGTCCGCCCAGATTCAAACCCATATCCCATTTCTTAACATCATAGCCCAAATCCCTAATGAATTTCCTTAATAATATAGTCGAACGGTCACTTGTCATAAAACCGGGTAAAACCAATACCGGATGACCGTCACCCTTAGGAGCATTGTTAAGTATTTTTCTTGTAGCCGCATATAAGCCTAGTTCTATCGCAGCCCTTCCTCCTTCGGTAAATAATAATAATTTGGACGGCGCTTTGGTCGGGAGATGATGTTCTACATAATCATCAAAAGTCTGGTTTGAAGCCATTATACTTGCTCGGTTTAGTTTGAAAATGTAAAGAATTGGTTCAAGGGCTGTATTCTATTTGTTTAAGCTGTGGCTAATTCTTCTACTGCTTCATATAACTCATCATAAGCTTCCCTAAGGAAACCTGTAAAGACTTCCATATCCTTAATCGCGTTCGTATCTGCCGTTATGCTTAGGGATATTGTACCAGCATAACTGAATATGATAATCATGACTCCCAATCCGTCCATTGCAGCTCCCAGTCCATAAAGTCTCTCCAATTTATATCCATTCATATAGAGGGGAATCGGAGGACCCGGTACATTGGTCATAATAAGGTTGAAAAATGGCTTATGCAACTTTGACAATCCCATTTTCAGATATAATCTACCTGCCATCGCCGCTACTTCGGATGGAACGAACTCCATGATTTGGTCTGCGGGTAGTGCTTGGCTATATTCTTTGGATGAACGGGTATTCTTCCTTAATGCTTGCAAGCGTTTCAGAGGATCCACTTCATTTGTTGCCATATCGAAAAGCATGGCCGAAATCCGGTTTCCACCTTCTACCGCGTCCTCATCATCCCTACGAACAGAAACAGGTGCCAAACCTACCAAGTTCTTAATAGGCAAACGTCCATGCTTAATCATATACTTCCTCAATCCTCCAGCACAAACACTTAATAGCACATCATTTACAGTGGCGCCTTCCACCGTGTTTTTTATGTTTTTAACATCCTTTAATGGAATATCAATCGCTCCGAATATCTTTTGCCCCGAAGAGGGAACGTTCATAAAGGTCTTGGGAGCTGCCATTGGTTTGGGTGGTAATTTCATCAGACCTTTGGATAATTCCTTATGGACTTCCTTTTGTTTGGAAGCAGTGTTTTTGACCATTTCCAAGAACTTCTTAGGTTTCTTGAAACGGTTACCAAAGCTTTCCCCTAAAAGTTCTGCCATATTTGGCAATTTTTTTGGTTTCCAGGGCTTCTTGGGAGGAGGAGGTAAAAATGGGTCCTCGGTCATGCTCAATAAAGATGCCATGATAGCTACTCCTGATTTGCCGTCTATGGCTGCATGATGTACTTGTATCAACATTGCGAAAGCATCATCAGAAACCTCCTCTATATTCAAACCTGTAATAAAAGTAACTTTCCAAAGAGGACGGGACCTGTCCAAAGGCGGATTGTAATGTTCCGCAGCCAAATCCGCCAATTCCCTTCTCCCTCCGGGCTTAGGCAATGCCACATGGAATATGTGGTGGTTAATATCAAAATCGGGATCGTCCGCCCAAAACGGAGCACCCAAATCCAGTGGCATTTCTACTAACCTCTGTCTGAAAATATGGGATAGATGAAGCCTTTCTTGGAAAAACGCTTTAAAACTATCAGAATCAAATGGTTTTCCCGGAGCATCTAAAATGTACAGTCCTCCTATGTGCATCGGTGTTTTTGCCGATTCTAGAAAAACAAACATTGCATCTTGTCCAGATAATTGTCTCATAAATTTTTGTTTAGAAAACTGGTTGAAATTAAGAATTATTATTGGCAATTCATACTGATTTCAAAAATCATATTAGGTATCCCCGCCTGGGAATATCATTCCAATTATTGAATTTTTAATAAAAAAATAGATTATTCTTCTGATTTTCTTATTATTACACAAAATGTGAAAAAATAATGGAAAAGATAGAACATATTGGTATTGCTGTGAAAAATTTAGAAAAAAGTAATGAATTGTTCAAGGCATTATTGGGTAACCCTCATTACAAGATAGAAGAGGTCTTGTCAGAATCTGTTAAAACTTCATTTTTTAAGGTCGGTCCGAACAAGATAGAATTGCTTGAAGCATCATCTGAAGATAGTCCTATTGCCAAGCATATAGAAAAAAGAGGGGAGGGCATTCACCATATCGCTTTTGCCGTAAATGATATTCGTGCCGAAATGGATCGCTTAGAAAGAGAGGGCTTCAAATTACTTAATAAAGAACCTAAGAAAGGTGCCGATAATAAATTGGTTTGCTTTGTCCATCCGAAGAGTGCGAATGGAGTCTTAGTAGAATTATGCCAAGAAATAGAGGAATAAATATTGGGGCAAACCGCTAGGAGTTTTAAAAATTCCTAGCGGTTTAACAGATTTATCTAACTAGTGTTACATCTCCTTTAAACAGTATCACTGCATCATCTTTGAATTCCACTTCTGCCACATATGCAAATACTGCCGGATTCATTTCTTTTTCCCTAAACATTCCATTCCAACCATATTGCGTATCGTCATTAGGCGGGAAATTTTCGTCTTGGAATACTAGTTCTCCCCAACGGTCAAAAATTTTGAGCGACTTTATTCTCCTTACCCCCTGATTGGTATAAATGGTAAAATTATCATTGAAGCCATCTAGGTTGGGTGTGAAGGCATTGGGAATATAGACTGCCCTCGGCTTATCTACAAAAACGGTCATGCTATCTTGTATGATACAACCAGAAGCTATGTCAATGACGGTGATAACATATGTGGTCGTATTTACGGGACTGGCAAAGGGTTTGATACATCTTGTACACCAAATGCCATCATTTTCTGTCCAAAAAATATCTTGTCCTGTTGTACTCAAGACATATCCGTCTATCCGAACGCTATCCCCTAATTCAATCCTCTTATCCTCTCCTGCATCCACCATATTTTCAAAGGGTTCATAAATGAATATGTCCTCAGAAAAAGAACAGCCGTTGGCATCAGTTATAATTACATTATTATCGCCTCCAGAAAGGCTATCTAACTGACTATTATAAATAAAAGGTTCGCCATTCCAAGAATATTGGTAAGGAGGAGTTCCCCCACTAGTATTGATAACTTCTATTATTCCATTAGCATCACCCGGACAAGTAACATCTTCCCAGGTCAATTCATATTCAACAATTGATGGTTCCAAAACTTCTGCCGGATTTACAAAAACACAACCTACCTCGTTTGTAACGGTCAAAGTATAAATTCCGGGGCATAAGCCCTCCAATGACAAGTCCGTACTGCCTGTGCTCCATTCCAATTCTAAAATATCCAAGTTACTATTTATCAAGTATCCATCTATGGCTCCGTCACAGTCACCTTCGCAAGAAACACCATGTGCAAATAGTGCTACAGGATTATGTGATACACTCAATTCCATTGCATCACTATAATAACAACCATTGTTATTTAATTCCAGCGAATATTCCCCAGCCTCACTAATATTTATTGAGTCATCGGTAGAACCATTAGACCAAAGATATTCGACATCCAAGGGTGTCGTAAGTGTAATTACCTCTCCTTCACAAATCAGGGAATCTTCAAGGGAGAAAACAGGTGTGGTGCTAAAGACCAGATTTATGTCATCTTCTACGCTGCATCCATATTCATCATAAAGGGTGACTGCATAATTATTCGATTCGCTTACTACAACTGAAGGTGTCTCCTCTCCCGTACTCCATTCATATAAAGCTGCATTAGGATGAAAAGCATTTAAAGTATATGAAGTCACATCGCAAACACTTTGGTCTTCTCCTAGATTGACTGCCATTTCAGGAGCAAAACTCAATTGCATCGAATCGCTGAAATAACATCCATTATCATTTAATATCAAACCGTAAATACCCGGTTGACTGATGTCTAAGGTGCTCGCAGTTGAACCATCCGACCATAAATATTCAACGTCTAAAGGAGTCGTAAGTGTGATTACCTCTCCTTCACAAATCAGGGAATCCTCCAAGGAAAAAACAGGCGTAGTGCCAAAAACCAAACTAATCTCGTCTTCTACTGTACAACCAAATTCATCATAAAGGGTTACCGCATAATTATCTGTGGTAGAAACTGTAATAGTAGGAGTATCTTCCCCCGTACTCCATTCATAGATAGCCGCCTGAGGATGAAAGGCACTTAAGTCCAGTCCAGGAACATCACAAAAACTTTGGTCGGCTCCTAGGAGTACGTTAATCTCTGAGGCAACTTCAACTATAAAACTATCCCTTTGGCTACAACCGGGAATAGTGATATCCACCCAATAAGTGCCTGCTTCCGTAACTTGATATGTTGCCCCTGTAGAATTATCCTGCCAATTATATGTGGCATTTACTGTAGATACGTCCAGAAATAAAGTTTCTTCTCCCGGACAAAATGAATGCTCCGTCAAATTGCTTGTTCCATCCAGTACATCAATTTGCAAAAATGATGTGTCAATAACATTGCAGGTAGAACCTGCTTCCGCTATAAGCATAACAGTATAAGTCCCTACTTCATTAAAAGTATAATTGGTATTTTCTGTGATAGCCACCTCGTTTCCTTCTATAATCCAAGTAAATGTTTCTCCATCCTGTCCTGTATAATCAAAATCGACATTAAAAGGAACGCAACCGCTTGCACTGGGTAATGCAGTAAATGCAGCTGTAACTGTTTCTATTTCAAAGTCTATCTTAAAAACTCCTATATCACAATATTCTGATTGACCTGTTGCCCAAGCATCTGAATTTGTATTTAAAACCGAATTATTATTCACCACTCCCGAAAAACAGGAACAAACTGCTTGATACACAAT
This sequence comes from Saprospiraceae bacterium, assembly GCA_020631375.1. Lineage (GTDB taxonomy): Bacteria > Bacteroidota > Bacteroidia > Chitinophagales > Saprospiraceae > JAHDCE01. The sequence goes on from JAHDHJ010000039.1 coordinate 10,667, forward strand.
ACCCGCTTTATCAAAACGACTTGTTCCTCCATCCACATGGTCTGCATTGGCATAATAAGTGCCAAATGAAAGATCTTCAGCATTAGGTGTCAATACTCCCAAATAAAAAGTATTAGCAGAAACATTTATTGCATCACTTGTTGTTGGTAGTCCGGAAGATGCCAGATAACCTGAAAAATAAATATTATTACATTTATCAACCATAAATGCTATAGGGACGAAATCATAAAATGAACCATTTGGTATGGGGGCATTTCCTCTTCCTATAGTAGTGGAATAAACGACTTGGCTTAGCTGGGAATTGAATGCAACAAGGAATTGTTTGGAATCCGGATTGTTGGAATAGGCATTAGGCGTGTGCAAGATACCCGTGCCCGTAGTCGTCCCAATCATGTGTATATTATTATCTTCATCTATATCAACGAAATAACCATGATCGTTTCCATTGGAAGTACCCCAAAATGTACCATTGGTCATTTCTTGCCCATTAGCCGATAAGGATACGAGATAGGCATTTTCCTGCCCTCCTAGCCAAGTATTTTGTACACCTGTAGCCACCATAGGAAAATCTGCCGCACCGGCAGTACCCGCAACAAAGGTATTCCCAAAATCATCTACCCTAAGACCAGAAGCTGTATCATTATCTGTACTCCCTAAATATGTTGACCAATACAAGGTAGATAAATCACTATTCATTTTAAATACTACCGCTTCTTGGGCACTTGTATAATTTTCTTGGAACGCATTAGCGGTCGTTGGAAAATTTGAAGAAGAACTGACAGATGCGACATAAATATTCCCTTGTCCATCCAAGACGATTTCCCCTCTATATTCTTCCCCGTATGAAATATTAATATTTGATTGATTTATCCCATCAGATCCTGAACCTCCTATGTATGTGGAACCGACTAATCCCGTTCCGTTTGCATTTAGTTTGGTTATCACAATATCGGAGTTTCCTCCAAGATTGTTTTGGAAAGCATTTGATGTTGTAGGGAAATTACCGGAATATGTACTTCCCAAAACTGATAGTTGATTATTAAAATCTACAATCATACTATGGGGGAAATCACTACCCGTACCACCTATGTATGTCGCATATAATAAAGTACTTCCTGTAGGGTTATATTTGGTTACTGCCATATCGACTTCTCCCCCTCCGAAAGACTGTTGAAAAGCTCCATTGTTTGTCGGGTACCCGGAACCGAATGAAATACCTCCGGCATAAATATTCCCTTCATTATCGAAAGTGGCCGTATGACCAAAATTTGCAGAACCCGTAGTCCCTGACAATGTAGCACCAACAACTTGAGGGTCTATGACCAGTTGGCTTGTTTCCTCATATCCATTCGGAAAATGAAAGGATAGGACATTATTTTCCAAGACATAATTACATTCAACTTTTATTTCTTTGCCCTGAATGACTTGGTAAGCATATGGTTTGGATTCCCTCGCATTGCCTACAGAAGTGTAAATAATCAGATTTCCATCAAGCAATGCCAAACGATCCATGCCTTCATATTCCAGTTTTATTTCATCGGGATTTCCATTCGGTTCCACTATGAAATCGTATTTGAAATGACCCTCTTCCGAATACGTTTCCAGGTTTATATTGTTATACAAATTTTCATAGTAAACCTTTTCAAAAACAGGAATTCCTCCTGCCCATTTTGATGGATCATCTCCTTTAAAATAATTGTAATAATGTTTTTTCTTTGAATTTCCTGTAATGGTGGGCGATAGTGCATTTTGGAATTTCACTTTGTAACTATGTCCGGATATTTGGTAATTTTCTTTTTCTTCCTTTGTCCCTTTTAGCCCCAAGTCGTGTAATGCCTTTATGATTTCTTCCTCATAGAATAAATAAGTAAATGCTTTTTCTTCTAAGAAAAGGCGGTTCATCCCTCCCATGGGCATTTCAAATTTCACATTTTCATGGAATTGATTTTTATTTTCTATAAACTCAAACTGTGGAAGCCCTTTGTGTGAATGCCCCTCATGATCATGATGGTCATGCCCTTCATGTTGTGCTTGTATAGAGCTAAGGAAAAAGAAGAGTGAGATAAAGGAAATTAATTTCCTAAAGTTGTTTTCTTTCATATTGTTAAGTTGTTTTAATAATAAAAGTAGGGCTTTTCAACAAAAAATACAACCTTGAGAATGATTATCGTATTAATAGAAATACAACGAGAAAAAGCATTTTAAATTATGACGTCCCACAGACATTAAGCCTATAAGAAAAGCCTACAATAAAAAATAGGAAAACGCTAAACTCCATGCGGAATTTAGGACATCAAGCCTAATTCGAGGTCAATAGGCTCTACATCTTTTCAAAAGTATAAATACTGAACTTGTCTTTTTCCAACAAAAACAATCTTTTCTGTTGGATTTCAGCGTTGATAACCGCTTTGCTTTCTTTTGGTAATACAAGGATAGATTCCTCTTCGCTGCCTAAAAAAGGATTGATGATATGAAGCCCATCCGCTTGCAAAAAAACATATAATCCATCTACGGATTGCATCCTTCCATTCGGGATTTTGAATTCTCCTTGTCTAAGGAATCTGGCAAAATTATCGAAAATAAATAGGGAACTATTTTCTTCCAACAAGAATACTTCCCCTCCTGATTCCAAGAGAAAACTCGGTGAAAATTTTTTATCTATATTTTGTGACAAATCACTACTTTCAAAAATGATTTCGCCTTGTCTATTTATTTTTTTAAGCCTATAATTCAATTCATCGTATAGCCATACATTCTGGTCATCCGCTAATCCTATCGCTTTTATGACAGGCGTATTGCTTTCGTACAAATCAAAAATATTTATTGGGCTCAAAGTCCTGTCTAAAATAACCACCGTTTGGAATTCGCTATAATACAATAGGATGTTAAATGGATTGTTGGCATCCAAGTGTGTAATTTCTCCCAATTCAAAATTAGCATAAGTGTAGAGTTCCTTCCCCTCTTTTGAATATTTGATTAATTCATTCTCATTCGTAACCAAATAGGCGTTCTGAAGCTTATCCGTAGTAAGTTTTTTCCCTTTTTCATCAATGGTTTCCACTAATGTATAATTAGCATTAGGCTTTTGTGCTAATGTTTCTTTAGGAGGATTTTTTGTGGGATTTGTGCTTGGAGGAGGAATAGTCTTGCAAGAGAACAGAAATAAAAATACAAGGAAAAAAAAGGTAATTTCTTTTCTCAAAAGATCAATTAGCAAATTATTTATTAGCAATTTTTCCATCCTCATTTTCAAAAAATAAAATTTCCATTTTCTCTCCATCGAAGACTCCATAGGAGTTCATGTGCATCCATTCCCCTAGATTGATATAACGGCTTTGTCCGTTTGACATTGTATAATCTATGGCTAGGTGCCTATGTCCAAAAATGAAAAAATCTATTGGTGGATCTAATTCTTTTACTTTCTTTTCCACATATGCGACAAGCCACTCCTTATCTTTTCCTTGGAATTCTTCTTCTTCCAAATTATGTTTCTCTCGGCTGCTGCCAGACCAAGCGTTCGCCAGCCAAATCCCAAAATTGGGATGAAGCCTTTCAAAGAGCCATTGGCACAATGGGTTAGCGAAAACCATTTTCAGCAATTTGTATTTCGTATCCCTTGGACCTTTGCCATCTCCATGGTGAATAAAAAAATGCTTCCCAAAATGTTCTCTAATTATTCCTTTCCGATGTATCGGAATACCCAACTCTTTATCAAGGTAACTGAACATCCACATATCGTGATTCCCTATGAAAAAATCTATTGGGATTCCTGAATCCCTCAATTCCGCCAGTTTGCCCAATATCCTAATATAGCCTTTGGGGACGACTGTTTTATATTCAAACCAAAAGTCAAAAAGATCGCCTACGATATAAATTTGAGATGCATCTTCTTTCACTTTATTCAACCAGCGACAAACACGCTTTTCCCTTTCCCGACTTGTGTCATTTCCGACATCGGCACCCAAATGGATATCAGATATAAAGTATACTTTTTTCTTCATGAAGAAATTTATGGCAAATTTTACTCTAGACTTTCGCCATTACATCCCCACATTTCTTACAAGTACGGAGATCTTCAGAATTCATGAAATTATTCATAACCGGTGGCAACTGATTGACAATGTCATTCATTTCAAATGTAGCTTCGTGTAATTTATGATTGCAAGCTTCGCAGAACCACATGAGCTTGTCTTCTTCCCCGTCTTTACGATAACGTTCGATAACCAATCCTACCGTATTGGCAGGACGCTGGGGGGAATGCGGAATTCTGGCAGGGAGTAAAAACATTTCCCCCTCTTTGATTTCAATGGTTTCCCTTTCCCCTTTTTCATTGATAATACCCAATTTGATATCGCCTTCTATCTGATAGAATAATTCTTCCCCATCCTCAAAATGATAATCCTTTCTTCCGTTCGGACCACCTACGACCATTACGATATAGTCCTCATTATCAAAATAGACTTGTTTGTTACCAATGGGAGGTTTGAGGTCTTCCCTGTGATCATTTATCCACTTTTTCAGATTGAATGGTTTCCCAATTGCCATGATTCCTTATTTTGAATTCAAATAAGGATAAAATTAGTGAAATATTGGAAAGTATAAGCTATCCCAGCAATCTTTTCTTTTGTTCTTGGAATTCCTGCTCATTCAGTATGCCCTTTTCCTTGAGTTCTCCCAACTGTTTTAGTTTGTTGAGCAAATCATCGGAGAGTGATTCGTTTTCCCCTTTCTTGCCATCAGAACTAGGCGGGTCATTAAAAATATCATCATAGCTGTTCTTATTGGAATGGCTATTGATTTCCTTTTCGGAAATATCATCTGTCAAAAGAATTTTTTCTTTTTCCTTTTGATTGGACAATTGTTCCAAAAGATCGAAATCTGGGGTTTCCTCCTCTTTCTTTTTCGGGATATCCTTTTTTGGAGGTGAAATTATTTTTGGTTCATCTTTTTTCGGAGGAGCAACTAATCGATATTTGTTTTTCACAAAATCATCAAACTCATCGTGGGATCTTACGAAAGCCAAGGAATCATGTTTATGGATCTTATCAAAATCGGAGAAGCCCAATCCTACACTATTACTCAAATGCTGTAGGGCTTTTTCCAGATTCTCTTCCATAGAATAACAGCACGCCAGATTGAAATGTACTGCAATATCTTGGTCAGATATTGCCAAAGCCTTTTTGAATTCTTTTTTTGCCCCTTTGAAATCATAATCCCTGAATTTTCTTATTCCTGCGACTTTGTGTGGATTTTGTGCCTTTTTTTTCTGGATCGCTTTTCTCCTAGCAGCAGCAGGATCGGGTTCATAAGCATGTCTTGGATCTGATTCGGGTCTGACTCTTTCTTCGGGTCTTCTTTTTTGGGAGGGAGAAGTGGGAGGTCTAAGATTTCTGCCAAGTACATGACCATCAAACTTTTCCGGATTATATTTCAAATCGAAATGGTGTTGATCCATTAAGAGGAGGATAAGTCCTTCTATGAAGCCAACTATGGCAAATAACCCACAAGTGAAAGTAGAAAGGAAAACATATAATACCCCAAGCCCGACTTGGTTTAAATAAAATTTATGTACACCCAAACTACCTAAAAATATGGCGAGTATTCCTGCTGTGGTTTTATCTTTCATTCTAACGCTATCTCTATTGTAAAGTATTGAATTATAACATTGTTTATTTGGGGCTTGTTCAATTCTATGTTTCCAAATCTGGCTGCATGATAAAGCGAATTCCTTTAAAAGTATATATTTTTCTACTAATCTTGGTATTTAACCGCCTAATTTAGAACATGTTCCTTTAGACGAAGAATGATTGTGGACTGGTTACAAGGATTGTTAAAAATAAATATAATAGATAACTGGACTATTGTATAAATAAATTTTGGACTATTATTTACTTTGAATTATGACTTATTTTTGAATTAAATTATATAGAGATGAGAATATCTACAAATGAAGCATTAGAGAAATTAGAAAAAACGAAAGAGCCTTTTCTTGAATTATTCAAACATGGAAGTTTGGTTGCGGAAATATATAAGCCGGACAAAGTGGACTTGCAAAAACCTCATTCGAGGGATGAGATTTATATCGTCATATCCGGCTCCGGCAAATTTTTGAACGGGGAAAAAACTACTGAATTCAAAGCAGGGGATTTCCTATTTGTAAAAGCCGGAATAGAGCATCGTTTTTTAAATTTCTCCGATGATTTTTCTACTTGGGTTTTCTTTTATGGCCCAGAGGGAGGAGAACGTTAAATGATATTGATTATGATATTAAAAAAATCAATCGCCAGTACTGAATATTATTCTTGGGGAGAAAATTGCAAAGCATGGAATTTAGCAAATTTAAACGGTATGATTATCAAGGAAGAAATCATGCCGCCACATACCGAAGAAGAATATCATGCTCATGAAAAAGCAGATCAGTTTTTTTATATTATTTCCGGAGTCGCTAGTTTTTTAATAAATGATAAGGAACTCAAATTAGTGGCTAGGGAATGTATACAAATTCCTCCTCTAAGTTTCCATCAAATTTCAAATAAAGAAAATAAGGATTTACAATTCTTAGTTATTTCTAATCCGTCAACGGACAATGATAGAATACTAAGGAAAAAATAATTAATTATGATTGACTTTAATAAGGAATATATTTTAGAAAACGATGTGGTTTTATTGAGACCATTAATAAAAGAAGACATTAAATATCTAATGCCTTTCGGAATAAATGAACCTACACTATGGGAGTATAGTGCGATACCTGCAAATGGAAAAGAAAACATGAAGACTTATTTTGATATTGCAATAAAAGGTCGGGAAGATAAAAAGCAATATCCTTTTATTGTTTTTGACAAAAGGGCTGAGGAATATGCAGGAAGTACCCGATTTTATGATTATCAAACTTTTCATGAATCCACTCAATTAGGATACACTTGGTACGGGAAAAAATTTCAGGGAACGGGATTAAATAAAAATTGCAAATACCTTATGTTGGAATTTGCATTTGAATATTTAAAATTGGAAAGGGTAGAGTTCCGTGCCGACAACAATAATAAAAGAAGTATTGCAGCAATGAAAAGTATTGGCTGTAAAGTAGAGGGAATTCTGAGAAGTAATTATACTTGTCTAGGTGGTCGGAGAGACAGCATTGTTTTAAGTATCTTAAAAAATGAATGGTTCGAAAATGTAAAAGAAGATTTAAAAAATAAATTAATCCTATAATGAAATACGAATACAGAATAGGAACAGAAAATGACCTTGAAGAATTAATCCAAATAGGATTAAATTCTTATGGTCAATTTAAAAATGAATTGACAAAAGAAAATTGGCTACAACTTAAATCATTTTTAATGGATAAAAATGGCTACGCTGATTTATTAAAAAAATCAACCTGTTTTGTTTGTACTAGAAATGAAAAAATAGTAGGCATGGCATTCTTGGTCCGTAAAGGAAACCCTACGGATATTTTTCAAAAAGATTGGTCTTATTTAAGAATGGTAAATGTAAATCCCGAAGAATCGGGAAATGGGATCGGACGAAAAATCACCCAACTCTGCATCGAACAAGCTAGAAAAGAAAAGGAAAATATTATAATATTGCACACCTCCGAAATGCAAAAGGCTGCCATACATCTTTATGAATCCATTGGTTTTAAAAAATTCAAACGAATCCCAGATCATCTCGGTAAAAAGTACTGGTTATTTTCTTTAGAAATTTGAAAACAATTAAAAATGAAAACATTTATAGTGGATTCTTTTACTAAAGAATCATTCAAGGGAAATCCTGCCGGAGTTTGTTTTGTTGAGGGGAATATAAGTGATGACAAAATGCTTTCGATTGCTCAGGAACTAAATCTATCTGAAACCGCATTTATAAAAAAAACGGAAAAAGAAAATATTTTTTCTATCAGATATTTTTCTCCTATAATGGAAATTCCTCTTTGCGGTCATGCAACATTGGCTTCTGCCAAAATTATTTTTAATCAAAAACAATTATCGGAAATTAATTTTGTCACAGAAGCCGGAATTAATTTAAAAGTAGGAAAAGAAGACGATAATATTATCATGGAATTTCCCATTTACAACTTAGAAGAAAGTTCGGTTTCTGATGAAACACTTAATGCCCTTAAATTAGAAAATATTATTTACTGTGGATATTGTTCCGAATTAAAAATATTAATGTTAGAAATTTCAGACACTCAAATTCTAGCGGAATTAAAACCGGATTTCCATGCTTTGAAAAAATCCCAAAAATCCATAAATGGAATTTCCATAAGCAGTCGCTCAAATAATGATGGCTATGATTTTCATTCCAGATTTTTTTGGCCTTGGAGTGGTGGAGAAGAAGATCCGGTGACAGGAGGGACACATACTTTTCTGTCTAAATATTGGATGAAAAAATTAGGAAAGAAAAAAATGAAGTCATTCCAATCTTCAAAAAGAACCGGACAAATGGATTTGGAAATTATTAATGAAAATAAAGTACTCATTAAAAGTCAGGCTGTAATTATTTTGGAAGGAAACATTTTAGCCTAAGAAAATCAAATGATTATTGTAACAATATCATGGCTATTTCATAACTTCAAGTCCTAAATTATTTAATACCTACGAGATATGAATAAATATACAATAATTGTACTCTGTTGCTTGCTTACCATTTCCGCTTGTAAAGATGATAAAGAAGAGGGATGTAACTATGACAGCCAAGGTGTCAACAGTTTACAATATATAGGAAGCCATAATTCCTATAGGATAAAAACCTACCAACCTATTTTCGATGCTGCTCTGAACCTATATAATACGGGTGTTTTGCCAGATGACCTCAATCCCCAAGAATGGGATTACGACCATGTTTCCCTACCCGAACAATTATCCACTTATAATATGAGGGGATTTGAAATCGATGTCTATTATGATCCTGATGGCGGAAGGTATTATAACCGTCTGGGAAACGCCTTGGTTTTCCAACCAACGGCTTCAGGTATTCCTGAATTGCAAGAACCGGGCTATAAAGTCATCCATATTCCGGACTTGGATTATAATACGCATCACTATACTTTTAAAGATGCCTTGTCAACCATGAAAACATGGTCGGATGGGAATCCTGATCACGAACCTATTTACGTGATGATGGAATTGAAAGATGCTGCTGCCGGCGATGCCGTTTCGGGTTTTGGTTTTGCGGAAGCACTTCCATACACCGCTCAGGCAATGGAAGATTTGGATGAAGAAGTCAAATCGGTTTTTGGAGCTAATTTGGATAAAATTTATACTCCGGATAAGTTGCGGGGAAATTATTCAACGATAGAAGAAGCTGTTTTGGCAGGAAATTGGCCAAGCTTGGGGGAAGCCAAAGGAAAAATATTTTTCATTATCAGTGGAAATAACGAAAGTGTAACTAATTATACAGCCAACCATCCTAATTTAGAAAACAGGGCGATGTTTTACTTTACAGACCAAGGGAATCCAAATTGTGCATTCATAAAATATGATGATCCCCAAGGAAATATGGCTCAGATTCAAAATGCTGTAAAAGATGGATACATGGTAAGGACAAGGGCAGATGCGGGGACATGGGAAGCCAGAAGTGGGGACACATCAAGGCGGGATGCTGCTTTTGCGAGTGGTGCCCAAATCATTTCCACAGATTATTATAAAGCGGATGATAGGCATTTGGATGAAAGTGGTTGGACGGATTATTCTGTACAATTTCCTAATGGCGGAGCTTTTCAAGTAAATAGCGTAAATAATAGTTTCAGTTGCCCTGAATAATTTTAGGCATAACTCAGCAATTTGAATTAGATAGACATTTTTCATTACTAAACAGGAAACCCTTAGCGAAATAAATCTCGCTAAGGGTTTTCACGCAGAATGAAGAAACCATACTGGCAACTTCATTTTACAAAAGGGGGATTTTATAGTCTGCGTTTATTCCAAAAAGAATTTTCCTAGGTTTTCACCTAGAAAAATTCTTAAGCGTTGAGTTTTGGGAATTAGAATACCCTAAGGTATTGGATTATTTTATTATGAATTTTGGAGACTGATTTGATTCTCCTCTACCATTTTTCTGATATTGATAAGCGCATACCGCATACGACCCAAAGCAGTATTGATGCTTACCCGAGTAAGTTTGGAAATTTCCTTGAAACTCATATCCGCATAATGGCGGAGTACCACAACTTCCCTTTGTTCCGGAGGAAGCTGATCTACCAAATGGCGGATTCTATTGTGAGTCTCACTTTTGATGATTTGTGTTTCTGCATTGTCATCAGAGACCTGCAATACATCAAAAATATCGAAAGTTTCAGTGGGTGCGACCTTTGGGCGGCGTTTATTCCTCCTAAAATGATCCACGCACATATTATATGATATACGCATAGCCCATTGGACGAATTTGCCCTCGTGATTATACTTTCCTTTTCGGAGCGTATCTATAATTTTGATGAATACATCTTGGAAAATGTCTTCTGCAAGAGCAGTATCTTTTACGAAAAGATAGATTTGTGTATAAATCCTGTCCTTGTGACGATTGAGAAGTTCCTCGAACGCTCTATCATTTCCACCTAAGTAATTGTGGATTAACTGCTGGTCATTAAGCGGCTTTAACTGCATACCGTTCTGATTTAGGTCGTTTGTAAAATAATGTTGTAAGTTGGGTCTTTCTAAAAAAACCTGTAAGTCAGAAAGTGTAAAGTTTATCGCTATAGACGTTCAATTTATAAATTAATAAAAGATTGTTTGTGTAAGAGAAAAGAGATGTCTTTTCCAATTGATAGTTCTAAATTACTACTATGAACGGTTAAATGCTTCAATTTAACGTTTCTTAACGTATTTTTAACTGCTTGCTAAAAATAAATCCTTAAAAGTTTCATGCTGCTTTTCTTTTAAAAAAATGAGTCGGTTCTAGAACAGCCAATTATGGATTAGATTTATCCGCCATACATCTCCAGGACTAAATCCGCATATTTTTTTTCTACGAATGTTCTTCTCAATTTATTGTAATGATTCAATTCCTTTGTTTCTTTCGTCCATTTTTGTTTAAGGACTCTGAATTTTACGATTTTTTCTTGTTTGCTTAGCTTCTCATTAATCCTTTGGATTTCCTTTCGGAACAATTCCTTTATTTCTTCATTTTGCAATAATGCCTCTTCTTTTGCTTCTTCTACGGAAATGTTTTTCTGCAAACACCAAATATGGATATTTATAAATGACGGAACAATAAGCGCAACTAAATGTGTTTTGTCATTGGCTACAACGAGGCTGTTCTCAAAATAAGGCGAATCCTTAATCTGATTCTCTATGAATAGAGGGTTCACTTGGCTTCCATTCTCCAAGTCTATCACATCTTCTATCCTACCTGCAATCTGGAGATGTTCTTTCTTTTCTGAAAGCCGTCCGACATCTCCGGTTTTAAGCCAGTCACCTTGATTCGTCATCACTTTGCTTTCTTCACCATTCCAATATCCTTTCATAATATGATTGCCTCGAATCCAAATTTCTCCATTTCCATACTTGTCCTTTGGTTCACTGATTTTTATTTCCACCCCTTCCAAGGGTTTCCCTACCGTTTCAAAATTAACACCGGAAATGCCAAATCCACTCAGGGAAATAATCCCTGATGTTTCAGCCATGCAATAAGCCGAACGAACATCGATTCCCGCAGCAGAAAACAATCGGGCAAAGGATGCGGGATTAGCATCATCGCCAAGCAATATGCCTTCTATCCTTCCTCCAAAAGCTTTCCTCCAATGCCTGAAAACCAAAAAATCAGCTATCCTTAATTTCATATAATAAGGAATGGACAACTTTCCATAATCCTTATATTGCCGCCCCAGTTTCAATGCCCAAATATACCTGCTCTTAATTCCTTTGCTTTGCTTGATTCCCCTCTTCATTATATTTTCATAAAACCCAAGAAGAATTGATGGGGAGCAGGTAAAATAATTGGGACGAATGGCACACAATTCATCTAACAAGGTATCCGCATTCCTTAAGAAATTAATTTTGCAGCCAACTGCCATGTATGTATAAACGGCTATCCGTTCGAATATATGGACTTGTGGCAAAAAGGAAACTACAGTATGTGTGGCATTCAAAGGCAAGGCTTCTGCCAATGAAAGGATACTACTGACCATATTTTGATGACTCAAAACTACTCCTTTGGGTTTTCCAGAAATCCCTCCCGTATATACTATCGTAGCAATATCATCTTCATGAATGCCGGCTTTGGACGTTTCATACCTTTCGTGATGATGAGGTAGCGGTACCGTTATGAAATCAGACCAAGATGGGATATCCGGCAATTCCTCAAAAGTAAAAACCTTATTGATTTTCTTGAGATTTGCATTAATATCCTTCAATTTGGAATGTTGTTCCCGATCTTCAACTATTGCCAACTTCACGTTTATCTCATCAAGAATCTGACCTAATGTTTCGTCATCCCATTCCGGATGTATAGTTACGGGAACAATTCCTGCCTGGATTAATCCAATATCCAAAAATATCCACTTGGCACTGCTATGTTTAGAAATGATGGCAACTTTGTCTCCCCGTTCCAAACCCAAATCCAATGCACCTGCGGTAACTTTCATGCATTCCTCCAAACAATTTTGAGTAGAATAGACTTTTTTTGCAATACTATTCCGTTCGGAAAGCATCGCTTTCTGAGGATATTGTAGTTTTTGATGTAAGGGAATATCGAAAAGCCTTCGGAATTCCATAAAGAAGATCGAACTGTTTTGTTTTAGTATAACAATATTGGTTTGCTCACAGTTCCTTTAATTTTTGAAAAGTGTATCCCTCCAATAAACTCTTCAAGTCCACAAATTACGATTATTCGTCATATATGAAAGGAATTTGAAAATAATAATGCTTTAGGAATGGTGAAATAATAAACTTACATTCTTAGGCTTGTTATTTTCATCCCA
>JAHDHJ010000302.1 GCA_020631375.1 Saprospiraceae bacterium
AACCTTTCCTATATTTAGACATTTTTTAGGCAAAGTTAATATAATTGAATTTGCCCGACTTGAAGTCGGGGGTTTTAAACCTAAAAATGAGACCAATAAAATCCGTGGTTTCATCATAATCCAGTATGTCTTCGAAACGTGGCATTAATTCATTCAGAATATTAAAAAACAAGGAGACCAAAATTAGCCTCCTTGTTCCATTAAAATTTATTTTTTATTGGTGATAATAAATTTAGACCAATGCCCCTTTTTTCACTTCTTCCACTATTTCCGGATTCAATAAAGTAGAAACATCTCCCAAGCCGGAAGCATCGCCGCTAGCTATTTTCCGCAAAATCCTACGCATGATTTTACCTGAACGGGTTTTAGGCAAACCGGAAACAATTTGGATTTGGTCGGGCTTGGCTATCGGACCTATTTCCCTTGTTACCGTTTCCCGAACTTCCAGTCGGAATGCATCCTCATCCGCTACCGGATAATTCGCAATGACATAGGCATAAATTCCTTGTCCCTTAATATCATGCGGATAACCCACAACTGCGGATTCTACAATATTGCTATGTTGGTTTATGGCATTTTCCACTTCCGCCGTTCCTATCCGATGTCCTGACACATTGATAACATCATCCACACGACCGATAATTCTATACATCCCATTTTCATCCCTTCTTGCTCCATCACCTGTGAAATATTTATTGGCGAAAGCCGAAAAATATACATTCTTACAACGCTCATGATCTCCATAAGTCGTGCGAATCATGGAGGGCCAGGGAAATTTCACACACAGCAATCCTTCCACATCATTTCCCTCTATTTCATTTCCGTCTTTATCCATCAGACAAGGCTGGATGCCCGGAAGTGGCAATGTCGCATAGCAAGGAATCGCTTCCGTTATTCCCGGAATATTGGAAATCATAATCCCGCCCGTTTCGGTTTGCCACCATGTATCCACAATGGGAGCATTTCCCTTGCCCACTTTTTGGTCATACCAATGCCATGCTTCCGCATTAATGGGTTCTCCTACCGTTCCCAACACTTTCAAACTTGACAAATCATATTTTTCCACCCATTCGTCTCCCTTTGCCATTAAGGCACGGATGGCGGTGGGTGCGGTATAGAATTGGTTAACCCTATGCTTTTCGCAAATATGCCAGAACCTCCCCGCATCCGGATAAGTAGGCACACCCTCGAACATCATCGTCGTTGCTCCTGCCAATAATGGTCCATATACAATATACGAATGTCCCGTTATCCAACCAATATCCGCCGTACACCAATAAATGTCTCCATCCTTATATTGGAATACATTCCTAAAGGAATAACAAGTATATACCATATAACCACCACAAGTATGGACGACCCCTTTGGGCTTTCCTGTAGAACCTGAAGTATAAAGAATGAAAAGCATATCTTCGGAGTCCATTTCTTCTGCTTCGCAATCCGCAGATTGTTGTGGAACAATATCATGCCACCATGTATCCACAGCATTGGTATTCACCTCACCTCCCGTATTTTTATGTACCAATACATGCTCAACACTATCGCAACCCATTGCGATAGCATCATCCACTACTTGCTTTACGGGAATATTCTTAGCTCCCCTTTTATTATAGTCAGAACAAATAATCATTTTCGCTTGGGCATCGTTCGTTCTGTCTGCCAACGCTTGTGCCGAAAAACCGGCAAATACAACGGAATGTACAGCCCCTATCCTTGCACATGCCAAAACGGCTATCGTTAATTCGGGAACCATGGGCATATAAAAAATTACCCTGTCGCCTTTCGTGATACCCATAGATTTCAAGGCATTCGCACATTTGCAAACTTCTGCATGTAATTCTCGATAAGTATAACTCTTAGCAGGAGCTCCCGCTTCATTGGGTTCCCAAAGCAATGCCACTTGGTTTCCCTTTATTTCCAAATGCCTGTCCAGGCAATTTTCAGTAATGTTCATTTTTCCACCTACGAACCACTTGACATCGGGGGTATCAAATTCCCATTGGAGGGTTTTGTTCCATTTTTTTCGCCAATGGAAAGTATTTGCTTGTTCTTCCCAAAAGCCCTCTGGATTTTCAATTGCTCTTTGGCTTGCTGCTTGGTGCTCTTCTATGTTTTTTATTTGTAGTGTCATTTACTTATCTATTTGTTTCCTTTATCTCCAAAAATAAAAAAGATTGCCTATAAATAGGCAATCTTCCATCAACAAGTTTTATTTTAAGTGCTTCCAATTCCTATTGGAAAATGATTTTTTCAGTTAATGTTTTTCCCTCCGAACTAATCTGAATGAAATAAATTCCATTGGAAATATTTTCTTTTTGGATTTCAAAAATCTGTTTCCCCTCATTCAAATTACCAGAATGAATAGCTTTGACTTCCTGCCCCAAAAGATTAACCATTCTGATTTCAAGGTCTTTTTGCTCATCTAATTCCAAAACCAACTGGGCATTTTCCTTGATGATATTAGGTTGTACAGAAACCTTAATCTCATTGGATAAATCTTTTACAGCAGTAGGGTTCGCCGGTGTGATACTATTCGTAATGCTTCCGTTTACGTATTCATATTTATCGCCTACTTTTTCCCATACTATCGCTGCGAAATGGAGGTTGTCCATATTCCATCCGCTATTTAAAGTATAGTTGTAAGTATTGTCAAAAATTGCACCTGAATTAATCGTTCCCGAACCAGTCATATCACCAAATGTAGTAGGAGTAACCGCAGCCCTTAGGATATCATGGTGTGAGGTATTAGAACCACTACTATTTCCTGCCTGATTCGCTATTACATTTTCTTCAATGACATAAACCGAAGTGTAATAATCTCCTGTTGCGTTTTGGAAGAATTGGGTTTTCACATTAAATGTTCCATCATCATAAACATCTACGGCAGCATTGACAATGGGAGCCATTGTTGCATTGGCTGTGACAGCAGCAGCTATTTCCGTTCTTCTTGCTGCAGTAGCATTACTTAGGACATTTTGGTCGGTATTATTCAAGATAAAACGGGGTTGGCTTGTCGCTCCCAAATTACTGCTCCATTCTGTCCCTACGGTATTTTCCAAGGATCCACTATAATGAGCAGCAACCATAATTGCCTTGTCATCATTATCCGTTATGAGGTCTTCATAAAAAGTCCATCCCCAAGAGCCACAATTGGAACACCAAGTCGCTGTTACTTTGGTAATTAGTGATTTTTGTTCCTCAGGTACAGTTTGGGCAAACATTACATTTACAAATAATGCAAAAACCAATAGTGTAAATAATCTTTTCATTTCTTTCTTTTCTTTGTTAACTTTATCCAACAAAAATAGATAATCCATTGTTGGAAAAATGTATTAGAACTGACATAAATATGGCAAAGAAAAAATTCTCAGACTATTTGAATGGTGAAGAACCTGTTTTAGTGGATTTCCACGCTACATGGTGCGGACCTTGTAAAACCTTGGCTCCCGTACTGGAAGATGTCGCCGAAGATTTCAGCGGACGGGTGAAAATATTAAAGGTGGATGTGGATAAAAATCCTAAAACCGCTGCCAAATTCAAAGTGCGTGGAGTTCCTACTTTGATTTTATTTAAAGAGGGCAAAATTCTTTGGCAACAATCAGGTGCATTGACCAAACACCAATTATCCGAAGTTTTGAAAGGGAAGATTTAGATTTCTTTTTTAAAAGTAGATTTCATGGATTAATGACCATTTCGGAAGAAAACGGAAGTCTTATTCTAAGAATAAAACATTTCGATAAATTATTAAAAAGCCGGGAAGAAAAAGATGAATCGGAAGAATTTAAATTCATCAAAGCTGAAAAATTATTTTAAATTAGACCTTGTGCGAGGTGAACAAACAC
>JAHDHJ010000303.1 GCA_020631375.1 Saprospiraceae bacterium
ACAAGCATACCTCCCATTTTTTATTGTGAACGATACTATTACTACTATTTTTAACAAGTTCACAATTTTATTTTTTATAAAATAAAGTCTTTGAATCAATTATTTGTGACATGGTAAAATGATTGATTTTATTCTTAAAGGTTAAAAAACGGGAAAATGGAAAACTTGACAATTACTCTGACTTTCATACTATTCATCTTCGCTTCAAGCTTGTTTGCACAAGAAGAACACGACCATTCATTTTTTAGGTGTGGATTCACAAAAGCCGATACGGAAAAAGAAGTGCGTACGGATGAATTTGAAGTTTGGATGCGTAGGAAGAATGAAGAAACCCTTATTAAAGAAGCAAGCAGATCCGGAGATGTCCTAAACATCCCTGTCGTTTTTCATATTATACACAATAATGAAGCTGTAGGAACCGGTCTTAATTTAAGTGCCGCACAAATCCAAGCCCAGTTAGACCAAGTTAACAATGATTTAAGACGAACTACCGGAACAAGCGGATTCAATAGCGATGCCAGGAGTGCAGATACAGAAATAGAATTGAAGCTGGCTTTCTTCGATGAAGATGATAATGAATTATTAGAACCGGGTATCAATAGAATCAGCGGATATGGAGGCGGAAGTCTTAGCAAATCATATATGAATAGCACTGTAAAACCCGCTACACAATGGGATCCTAAACAATATTTAAACATTTGGGTTTGCAATTTATCAGGTATTTTAGGCTTTGCACAATTTCCTGATATCAATCCTTTACTGGTGGAAGGAGTAAATCTGAATGGAACTGACAAAACAGATGGAATAGTCCTTGTTTACAAGGCAGTAGGCAGTACGGAATCCCCCAATCCGTCTGCTACGGGAGCTTATGCTCCTTATGGAATGGGTAGAAGCCTTACCCATGAGTTAGGGCATTTCCTAGGACTAAGACACATTTGGGGGGATGGTGGATGTGGAATAGATGATTATTGTGCAGACACACCGGAATCCGATGGAGCGAATTTTGGTTGTCCGTCCACCCACGTTTCTTGTGGTACCACTGATATGGTACAAAACTATATGGATTATACCTACGATAATTGTATGAATGTCTTTACCGCCGATCAAAGGTTAAGGATGAGGACCGTACTATATAACTCGGTGAGAAGGGTTGAGCTTTTATCTTCCGATAGAGCCAATCCTCCTTCATCCCTTCCTGTGGAATTGGTTGATTTCAAGGTGGAAATGGTGAAAGGAAATGCCTTATTGACTTGGGAAACCGCATCAGAATCCAATAATGATATTTTCATTGTCAGCAAAAGCAATGATGGGGTCAATTATGAAGATTTGTATATTGTCCAAGGAAAAGGAAATACAGTGGCAAGAACGCAATATGAGTACATAGATACCCGCTTGGAAAATGGTACGACCTACTATAAGATTAGCCAAGTGGATTATGACAATACCAAAACTGAATTGGGAGTCAGGACTATAAAGTATTCTGATGGTTTTACTTTCTCCTTGTTTCCTAATCCAAGTAGGAATACCATTCATATAAAAACGTATTCCACTACGAATGATAAGGCTTCTGCGAAAATATTCGATAGCCAAGGAAAACTTATAAAAGCATTCGATTTGGATATCATGACGGGAGACAATCACTTGCCAGTGGATATAAACGAATTAGAAAGAGGTATTTACTTCATTCAGATCACAGCAAAAGAAGAACAGAAATCAGTACGGTTTCAAAAGATATAATAAACCTTGACTATTTATTATTACTACTAACTACGGCCTGCCATTCCCCCCAATGGCAGGTTTTTTCATGCCTAGAAGAAAGGATACTAAAATAAAAACCCCCAAGGTGAAAACCTAGGGGGTTGAAAACGAGGGGGGATCAATTGCCTTTAATACTCTACCCTTTTATCAAAAGCCAAATTAAAGCAGCTTCTCAGATATTTAAATTAGCTGAAAAGAGTGGTTTGGCTAGATTCCTATCTTTCTTTTTTATTGGCAAGTATCATAATTTCTTTTCAAATAAGAGGTATTCAGACAGTCCTTGATATTAGCTGCTCCTTCACAGATAGAATCATAGGAAGCTAAACAATCACAGACCTGCTCTCTATCATAATAATTTCCCTTACCCTGGGAAAAATCGAAGCTGATCGTTTTTCCATTACAGTCTTCCAATTCATCATCTATAAAAGTGAAAAAGGAACCATCACAGATGGAATAATCACAGATGGCTCTCCAGTCTGCTATTCTAGGTACTTGGGAAACGGCACTACCTCCAGCTCCACGAGATATATCATTTCCATTAATAGTTTCATGGCTTATCCATTTAGAAATAGAACGACCTCCATCATAAGATGTCCTTACCTCGGCACGGATGATGTCTTCACTATTCAGATGAAGTTGAACGGTAGCTCTTGTTCCATCAAGGCTGTTGAACTCCGCTTCAAGTTTGTTATTTAGGAATAAACGAAAATCATATTCCGCTCCATCGACACTATCCCATCTATATTCTATGTCATCAGAATTATTTTTCGTATTTTGGATGAAATTGTATGGACCTAATGATTTGGGTGTCATGCGGTGCATTTCTATTGTTTCATTTAGAAATACCTCCTCTTGGCAGCTTGATGCTAGAAAAATGAAGATCAAGATACTGATTGTGTGCTTAAAAAGTTTCATAGTGAGTGCGTTTGTTATTGCTAAAAAATATGTAATGTTAAATTCTCTTTACAAGAGAATTCAAAGCTAGGGGGAATTAGAGGGGCTAACAATTAGAATTATTTAGAATAATCCCGAATATGTTTTTACTTTTATCTTTGCTAAAAAAGCAGTTATAACTAAAGGAATGGAAGACACTAAACTCATAAGGATGCTAAAAACCTTTGACACTTCTGAAATGAGGAAGTATAGTGAATTTGTGTCCTCTCCTTACTTCAATAAGAATAAGAAATTGGTTTCCCTTTTAGCCTACATAAAAAAATTCCATCCGGAGTACCAAAATTCAAAATTTAATGAAAAGGGGGCTTTCAAATATGTATTCGCAAACCAAAGCTTCAAAGAAGATGCCATATCAAAACTATTGTCCAAGCTTTTTAAATTGTTAGGTGATTTTTTTGCGGTAGAAAAAGTAATGGAATCCTCTTTCAAACGTGAATTTTATTTATTATGTCAATATGATAAACGGAATCAGTCACATGATTTTGATCGATTGTATAAAAACTTGAGCAAGGATTTAGAGCGGAAAAATAAGATGTATTCTGAACACAACCATGATGTATTCTTACTTAAAAAGGAATTTGCCCGAGTGGCAATCACTAAAAATGACAAAGGTATTGGTGATGCATATCTTGGAGATTTGAATACAGCTTTGGATATATATTATTTATATGATAAATTGCTATATACTTGTGAGGAAATTAATAGGGCGAAAATATTAGAAGGTATTAACCCAAAAATACACAATAAGAAAATCATTGACATTATTCCAGAGACACCCTATTTAGAACATCCTGTTATATATATATGGTATGAAGCTTATCTGATGCTAAGTGGGGAAGGAAAGGCACCTCTATCCCATTATAGTAAGCTTAAGGAATCATTGTTTAAGAACCACTATTTACTTGATGGAGTAGATGCAAAAGGTCTTTTTATTCTTTTGGAAAATACTGCGGTTGCCCAAATGTCTTTAGACAACAACTTGTATCGAGAACTTTTTGAGTTATATAACTTTCAAATCGATCTTGGAATCTATCTCCATGAAAAGGTTACTGTAAACGGCATCCTAAAAAACTACCTCACTGTTGCCAATTATTTGGGAGAAAT
>JAHDHJ010000304.1 GCA_020631375.1 Saprospiraceae bacterium
TTGGCTGCTTATTTTGTAAAATAATTCAGATTCAGTCACTTATCTGGAACTCAAAGGCTTAATAAATGCTTAATAATCTTTGTACATTTGAAACTGAAATAGAAAATCATCAATTGGGCTTTAGCCGAATGAATTAGATTGTTTTATAATATGGAATTACTACCTAAGGATATATTGGAGAAATTGGAATTTGATAAAATTCTCCAATTGATAGAAACAGAATGTCTGGGCGAACCCGCTAAGAAAGAAGTGATGAAAATCCAACCGAGAACGGAGGTTTTCATTATCGATAGATTGCTAAAAGAGGTAAAGGAATATGTGCATTCTTTTGAGAATGGACAAGGAATTCCCCTTGTGAATTATGTGGATGTTTCCGAAGAATTGAAACTACTGGAAATTGAGGGCATGATTTTGCCGATTGATCAAATCGTTTCTATCAAGAATCAATTATTCGCGATTTGGAATCTGTTCAGATTCTTCACTCCGGAAAATCAACAAATCTTCCCTACGCTGTTTGATATTATCCGAAATGATACTTTCAATGAAAAGGTAGTTTTTGGGATTGAGAAAATCATAGATGAAGATGGAAATATCAAAAGGACTGCCTCGCCAGATTTGATGAAAATCCACAAAGCGATGATATCCAAAAGAAGGGAATTGGACAAACAGTTTGTGGATACGATTCAGGATTATAGAAAGAAAGGCTGGTTGAGTGATAGCATAGAAAGTTTCAGGAATGGTCGAAGAGTACTTTCTGTTCCTGCGGAGCACAAAAGGAAAATAAAAGGAATCATACATGATGAATCGGCAACAGGCAAAACCGCATTCGTAGAACCAGATGCGATTATTGAAATTAATAATGACATATTCAATCTCGAGAATGAGGAAAGACGGGAAGTACACAGAATATTAAAAGAGCTTTGTGCCAATCTTCGCCCTTATGTTCCCATCATGAAAAAATATCAAAAGCTTCTTGTCAGATATGATGTCATTCGGGCGAAAGCCAAACTAGCTTTGAGTTTGGAAGCGGATATGCCGAGAGTTAAGGATGTCCCTCAGTTTGGTTTTAGAAAATCCTATCACCCTTTATTATTACTGAAAAATAAATCCGAAAATAAAAAGACTATTCCATTTGATTTGGTCTTACATGGGAAAAATAGGATTCTAGTTTTGAGTGGTCCGAACGCCGGAGGGAAATCCATTTCGATGAAAGCTGCCGGATTATTACAAATGATGTTACAATCAGGAATGCTGGTTCCCGGAGATCCGGAATCCGAATATGGGATTTTCCATTCCTTTTTTGCAGATATTGGAGACCAACAATCTTTGGAAGATGATTTGAGTACCTATTCTTCCCGATTGAAAAATATGAAAACATTCATGAATCTTTCCAATGAAAAATCATTTGTTTTAATAGATGAATTCGGTTCGGGAACAGACCCTCAAATCGGAGGAGCGATAGCAGAATCCATTCTGAAAGAATTACATTCCAAAAAAGCTTTTTCATTTATTACTACACATTATTCCAATTTAAAAGTATTCGCTTTCAAAACAAAAGGAATCGTAAATGGAGCCATGCGTTTTGATAAGGATACGCTTTCGCCAACCTATGAATTACAGATAGGAAGTCCGGGCAGTTCTTATGCTTTTGAAATTGCGAAGAAAATAGGATTAAATAAAAATGTAATTAAATATGCTAAAAATAAAATAGGTAAAAATGAAAGGGCAGTCGATCAATTATTAATTGATTTACAAAAGGAAAAACAAGAACTCGAAGAAAAATTATCCATTGCAGAATCCAAGCAGAAAAACTTGGATATTCTTATTCGCAATTATGAAAGAATGGCAGGGGAATTGGATGTGAATAGGAAAAAATTAAAATTGGATGCCAAGGAATTCGAAATGCAACGTTCCGCTCAGGATAATAAAATATTAGAAAATTTGGTGCGGGAAATCAAGGAAGAAAAAAATCTTGAAAAAGCGAAAAAATTAGCTTTGGAGGCAAGGGAGAAAAGAAAGTCCAATGCATCTGAAGTACATGGTCTAAAAGAATCCATTTACCATAACGAATCCAGAAAACAAAAAAGGGAAATAGTAGTCGGTGATTTTGTGAAATTAAAATCAGGAGGATCTACAGGAAAGGTATTGAGGATTGATAAGAAAAAAGTAATTGTGGAAATGGGATTGCTAAAAATAACGGCACATTTACGGGATTTGGATTTGGTAAATGAGCCCTTGGACATTAAGAAAAAAGGAATTAAATCCAATTTAATTGAAAAGGCTGCGAATTTTGTTTCCAAAATAGATTTAAGGGGAATGCGTTGGGATGAAGCCATGATTACCTTGGAAAAATATATTGATAATGCAATGGTTTCCAATGTTTCCAAATTAGAAATTATTCATGGAAAAGGAGACGGAATACTCAGGCGGGCAGTCCATCAGAAATTAAAAGAATATCCGGCAATCACCGATTATTTTCATCCCGAAGCCAAACAAGGAGGAGACGGAACGACTTGGGTGAACATGGATTAAGGATTACATGGTTTTTTCTCTTTGAGGGGAGATACGGAGGCTCTACTGAAAGAAAATTAGAATAAAAATCAATCAAAACAAAATATTAAAAATGCAAGAAAATGAAATTTTAGATTCTAATTTTAATGAGGAGAAAAGCATCAAATTATTAGAAGCTGTTAGCTGGTGGGAGAGAAAACGATTAATTTATAATGCATTATTATTAAGTGTCGAATTACTGGTAATGTTTTCATATTTAGATGCTCTTAAAATATTCGGAATAGAAAATGCCATTGGGCAAACGATATTTGTAAATATAATTGCGAATGTATTTTATTCATCGGGGTGGGGAATAGAAATTTTAGGTGTTTACTATTTTAAAAAATTCACATTGACTAATACAATAAGAATGATTCTTTTTGTCATTGGTTTGTTGTTTTCTTTATTGATAGCATTGATTGCTTATGAAGAAGCACTTTTTTTATTAACCCCTTTTTAAAACCAAACTTTAAGAAACTTTTATTCCCTCATTTATAATAAACAGATATTTCAACTCGTTTTGACCCAAAATCAGAAAGAAATGAAATATCTAAGTGCATTTATCCTCGTATTTTCCTTTGCCGCTTCCGGATTTTCCCAAGCCTATAATTCAGCGATTGGTCTAAGACTCGGTTCGGGAATAGGAATCTCAGCCCAACACAGAATAGCGGACAAGACAACATTGGAAGGCATCGCCTCCACAAAATTCAAGGCGGATGAGTTCAAGCTCACTTTATTGGCGAAACAACATTTTCCGATTCTTTTCAAACGTTTCAATGTCTATGCCGGAGGTGGTTTGCACAAGGGATGGTACACAGGAAATCAGACGCCTGTAAATGACCAGCCTGTTGAGGCAATAGGAAACCCGTTTGGAGTAACATTGGTCGGCGGAGCCGAAATATCCCTTGGGAGATTCAATATCAGTTATGATTATAAACCCGGTTTCAATTTTAAGGGAGGTGAGAAAGCATTCAATAATGAAACTGCCATTTCAGTCCGATATATCCTTTGGGAAAGACCAACGAAGCTGGATAAATGGAGGAAGAGTCGTAAGAAGAAAAAGAAAAAATAGGGTGCGAAAATATAATTGTCGCATAGATAATGAGGATGTCAGTTAATGATGTCCTCATTTCTTTTTGGGATGAAAGCAGGTTAGGAATGGCGAACAAATAAATATCCAATCTTGACTTGTTTTTTTTTGCAATTAAC
>JAHDHJ010000040.1 GCA_020631375.1 Saprospiraceae bacterium
CGATGGTTTTTAAAATAATTGCCGTTTCAGGTGTTTGTTCACCTGAAACACTCCGCCCGAACAGTATTCCAAGGTGGACAAACACCACGCCTTGGCGTGGCTAGTTGGGTTCTTGAATAGAAAACCATCGGGTAGAGTATTCAAAAGTACATTTATATTGTACAATTAATGTATCTATCAAAATTAATGTTTAATTTATATCTATTTTAGCATTCTGAAATCATTTTTAGAGAAAACCATGTCTTATTTAAGCGAAGCGGATATCAAGCAGGCTGCATTGCGTTTCTTAAAAACGCATTATAAACACCGTAACAGAATCGGCGAAACTACTGTGCAACAGGATATGGTTACGCCTACGGGAGCTATTGCGGATGGTCATATCACATATAAGACGGGATTGGAAAATGATTTTCTGGCGACTATCGAAGCCACT
Source organism: Saprospiraceae bacterium (assembly GCA_020631375.1). GTDB lineage: Bacteria > Bacteroidota > Bacteroidia > Chitinophagales > Saprospiraceae > JAHDCE01. The sequence goes on from JAHDHJ010000040.1 coordinate 434, forward strand.
TCATACGCTAAGGCAGATGAGGTCAAATATAAACCGAGGACCAGCCATTTGAATTGGGATGCTTTGGCTTTCGGTTTTATTATGTCTTGCATTATTTTTTTATTCATTTATGTCAATGAATATTTTGTAATCAAACACGATGGTGTTCCAATGGCTGTCTTGGGCATTATTTTATCAGTCATTGTTTTTGCATTACTTTATAAATTGATTTTTAAGAATATTAAAAACTATCGTCAAATTTATGCCCTTGAGCAATTCAAATTATATGATGCGGATGAACAATGGGTGGCTGTAGGAATAGATGTCTTTGAAAATCCGGATGATAAATATCTCAAAGAATTAAAAAGACAATGTACGAATGATGGATTCGGGTTGATGGTCGTGGAGAAAGATTTGGATATTCGGCAGAGCATAAGTCCTGCTAAAATTGCTGTGGACGGAAAGAAAAGAAAGCGGCAAAAATTCATTGCCGCAGAAGAAAATATTCCTTCTGATAAAGGAATGAAAAATCGCTTGCTTAGTTTAGCTGGTTGGGAAAAAGAAAAAAGATTCCGCTATGATTTCCGTGTTCAATTACTATTGATATTTTTATGTATTTCCATCATTTTCGCATTATTATGGAAAGAATGGAACAAGCGGGACATCATAGAAGTCAACACGGAAAAATATAGGAAAAAAATATTAGAGGAATATAAAAACCATGACAAGGAAAGTAATTTTTATTTAATTGATTCCGGTTATGTGGTGGCTTATGACGGTACTATCCAAGAATATGATTTGGGTGAACTTGAATTTTATGACCAAGAAGAAGTAGAAAAATGGTATCATGAAAACCATCAGGATTCTTTATGGTCATTATTAAATGTTCCTGATTTTTATGACCATCAGGTTTTATTGGATTCCATAAATTATCTTTTGAAAGAAGATAAAAACAAATCCATAAAACCCAGTGAGGCTAAAATTGCCCAAGCTGAAAGTAAACCCAAATCTGTAAAACGGAGAATGGATCCGGTTTGTAAAGTTTATGCAAACTGGTATGGGAAAAGATATATTCTAAAAGATGGTGTTTATAAAACGAAAAAAAATGCGGAGTATAGAATCTCACAAATTAATAAGGCAAGTGCTTTGGGTGGCATAGTGAGGGGCGGTTGTTTTAAGGAAACCAAAGCTTATTATATTGTTTATGTGGACGTGCCATATAAAGATTCAAATAAAGCTAGAACCGAGCTTCCTTATTTCAATCAATTATTAAAAGACAAGGGCTATTCTTCCGGGGAATTGGAATTAAAAGAGATTACGGTGAAGAGATAGTTTATTAGATATTTAGATTTTAAGATACTTAGATATAGAGATAAAATATTGTTAGCAGTTAAAGTTATTATATCAATTTAATTATTTCGTTTTTCTTCCCCGGAGTTAAAATTTATTTTATGATAAAATACTTCTCTCATGGCATATGACGAACATTTAGGCGAAAGAATCCGGAAAATTCTTGATTCAAAAAAGGTCGGTTTTTTTGAAAAGAAAATGATGGGTGGATTGATTTTCATGGTCAATGAAAAAATGTGTTGCGGCATTCATATTGATAAAAAATATGGCGACAGCCTTTTGATGGCGAGGATCGGAGTTGAGGCTTATGAAACAGAAATCGAAAAAGAAGTTTGCTTACCTATGGATTTTACAGGCAGAGCTATGAAAGGTTATATTTTTATTATTCCCGATGGTTTTGATATGGATTCCGATTTGGAATATTGGATAGAAAAGGCTTTGGAATTTAATCGGACTTTGCAATAAGAATATTATTATTCTACAATAGGTCTTCTTCTTTAGATTTTTCAAAAGTCTCTTGTGCTTTCTGCTTGAATTCATCGAAATCTTCGTGAATTTTTTTCTTATTTTTTTTATCTCTTTTCAGAAAATCTTTCCAATTATCAAATTCCCTACGATAGGTGATTCCTACGCCCGTTTGGTTTCTCCTGTCCCCCGTAATCGTTTGGTCCGATTCCTGATAAAAACGAAGTTTGAAACGACCGTCCGGGGTCAATAAATATTCTATTAATAAATCACCTGCTAAAAATGCTCCATTGTTCCCGCCGTCCACATCAAAATTACTTCCTGCATTTATCGTTAGCCTATTGTTGAACAATCCTTTTTTCAATCTGATTTCCAATTCACTTCCTGTCTTGAAAGATTCCGGATTCAGTTCGTCCAAATCTGATAATTCGTAATAACGATAATTAATATCAAAATCGACATCCGTGATTACTTCCGATAATAATTCACTGACATAAATGGACAATTGATTCGAAAGCATTTCGCTCAATGTATTTATTCCCCCGTCGATTAAACCGGAATTGGAATACGCCATATCCGATGGAAAAAATGAGCCGAAAGCGATTAAGCCTAAAACCTGTCTATTTAATTCATTTTCATCTTCCCTTACTATCCGTAATTTACTATCCGTAAAATTTTTCATTCTTCCCCTCAAACTCGGAAAACCTATATCAAACTCAATATCCGGCTGAGATAAAATACCTTGTAATTTCATCGTTAAGTCTATCGGAGTAGTTTGTTGGGCAGCGGCTTTTTCTTCATCCGTAGAAAGGTATTCCAATATAAAATTATAAGGAGTGGTACTTAATTTTGCATAAGAAGCTTCTATATTCAATTCCGCTTCCAAGGGGTCTCCCGTAAAAGAAATCGTGCCACCTTTTTTAATGTCAAAAGGTTTGTTCACTACATTTAACAAAGTAAATAAATAACTCCCCTCTTCTACCACATAATCCCCGAACATATTGAATTCGCCATCTTTGCTTACCTCGATTTTTATTTGTCCCGTTCCTATTCCTCTTAATATATCTCCTGCTTTTTCGTCAAAGATCATTTGGATTTCCGCATCCGTTGTAATATTCAAATCCAAAGTCAAATCCAATCCTTTGAGTTCGTCAGGAATAAATTGATCATATAAATCACTTGTGTCCTCCGCAGATGAATTAGAATTGAATATAATGAAACTTAAATCCGATTCTTCTTTCTGATCCTTTAATGGTAAAAATATTTTTGTGCCTACTCCCGAAGTCGCTAATACATCAATATTCGTATTTTTAAAATCGCCCGTAAATTCGGCTTTGATATCCCCTATCCCTTTTCCATAAAATAATGGGTTGTCTTCCTCCGTAGTTTCCATAGCTACAAAATTCGGTGACTCTATTTTTATATCCAATGCGAATTTCCTGAATTTATCATTTAAAATTCCACCGGTAGCATTACCTGCATTGCCCTCTCTATCGTAAATCGTTAATCCGTCAAAATTGAATTCGTCAGGTTTGACATTAATGGTATCATTAAAAACAGAAAGTCTCGTTTGTAAATAATTCACTGTCGTAGCTCCATCCAAAATCCGTACAGGACCGCTTAACTGGGGGTCGGAGGGATTTCCTTTTAATTTTAAATCCGCATTTATATTTCCTACTGTATTTGAAATATGTTCACCGATAAAATATTCTCCTATTGACAATGGGTAGTTTCTTATTTCTATATTTTGATCGAAATAATTTTTATTTCTTTTTACATAAGGCGGACGGTAATATCCTGTGGAAATAATTTTTTGTTCTCCGTTTATTATTCTTAGGTCTGTATTTATCCTGGTATTAATATCATCTGCCCAGACATTTAAATCCAATGCTCCATAAAGATCATCATTAATAAATAAAGAATCCATTCTTACATCACCTCTGATTCCTACTTGTTTAAAAATATCACCCATTTCCACTTTTAAATCCACGAATCCACGAATATTAATCATCTCGGTTTTAATATGCTTATTGAGCAGCCCCAAATCAAAATCATTTAACTTTAATGACAATCCTTTTTTCCCGATGCTATTTAATTCTACTTGTTGTTGTATAAAATCTTGGTTATTGAGAATAAAATTTTTCGTTTCCACATAATCTTTTCCGAACTTAATAAAATTGTCATCCAGAATTTCCCATTTCTGATTATACAAAACAAGGTCGGATGAATTAAATGATATTTTATAACTTTCGTTTTCTTCCAATGTAAGGCTGCCTTCCAAATTAACATCATCCAAATATTCCGTAAAATCGGTAGCGATTAATTCAAAATTAACCGTGTCATTATCCAAGGAATTATACAAGGCAATATTGGTAAAAGTAAGGGAGTCATTAATTATCGTCCTATAGGTTCCTATATCAAATGTTTTTTGTAAACTTCCAAACTTACCCGTAGTTACGACATCACCTAACTCCACTATATCATATTTTCCTTTGTCAAATGCAAAGTCAACAAATAGCGTATCTATTTTATTATCAAAATATCCGGAAAGTGTGGCATTAAAAAGGGTATCGAATTTAGGTGAAACCAATTTCATGAAATTCTTAGAATTCGGTACTGAAAAATCAAATGTAAAATATTTATTCTTTGAAAAATCCTTTTTGGGTTTGGGAATTTTAAGTCTCTTTGAAAACTTGGGAAAAATCCTATTCAGATAATCCATTAGTGCATCTGGTATTTCTATAAGCTGGAAACTTCCGATTAGTTCTCCATTCAAAACATCCGATTGTATGCCCACTTTTCTTGTGGTTTCTGTTTCTTGTAAGGAATAAGCATATATACTATCAAGTTCCAACATTAAGGTATCGACCTTAAATTCCACTTCTCTGGCAGATGCCGTTCCATCCAATTCTTCAATTTTCAAACCTTGGAAATCAAAATCTAGTTTCCCTTTGAATTCCAATGGGGTTTTCGATAAATTCAGATTATGGAATAATATTTTCTGTACACCTGCTACGAAATTGAATCGTGGAATCCTTTCGTTAAAATCTACCAATCCATTAAATGATAAATCAATATTATCATCCTTAATATCCATTTCTCCTTCGAACCTTTTTTTATCGAATTTTCCTCCTATATTTAAAAATTGGTATTTATAATTTTTGAAAGTGAGGGATTCTACTTTGGCATCCAAGTCCGCATTTATGGTTTCTAATGTAAGTCCTGTTCCATTATTTACTTTGGCAGAAAAATTCACCAAACTCAAATCCTTATTATCTGACCAAGTTCCCAAATCAAAATCTATTAGGGAAAGAGACCCCGAATATCTCGCATCATTCTTATCACCTTTGAGATTAATATCCGATTCGACCTTTCCTAATGCGGTATTCAATTTTCCTATTGCAGTAAAATCGGTAAAGAAACCATAATACGTTCCTTGGAACTCCAGTGCCCCCAATTTATCGAATTGTTGAGGCGGACTAAATCCGGGAATCAATGCCCTTAATGTGGGAACACTTGTTCTTAAATCCGTCAATTTCAAATTCATGAATTCCTCTCCCCTCACTGCGAGGTTCTTGGAATTAAAATCTCCCTTCATTATAAAATCGTCCCCAATCTTTAGGGTAAATCCTTTTGTTTTTAAGCTATTGATCTTACCTTTTACAATTCCTTCTATTTCCAACACTTCTTTTCGGCTTTGCCTAAAAAAATTATTGGATTCCAATTCGGGTGCGAATGTGAAAATATCCTCTAGGGAAATTTTGGAACCTTCCTTGAATTTACCGGAAAGATAAACCTCATTTACAAAATCTTCCTCAAAGGCAATATAGCCCATCTTCCTATATTTCATTTCGAGGGTATCTCCCAATATGCTCGTAGGAGTTTTTAATTCCATACCATAAAGGTGAAGCCCTTTCCTGGACACTTCGACTTCCTTCGCTTTCCCACTTTCCAAAACCAAACCGCATTGCTCTTTTGCTGAAGCATGTTTTAATTCTCCTCTGAAAAGCAAATCTTCCCTGAACCAAAAACTATCGATTTCCACTTGGATTTCACTCACGTCCAAATCCGTAAAATCCATCGTCCGTTCAAATTTCGGACGGATGAATTCCTTTCTGTGGTCGTCAAAATAAAAATGTCCGTTTTTTCCTATGACCTTATTAGCGGAAGCGGTAAACATCACATAGGAAGTATCTTTTTCTACTTTCTCTTTTTTTATTTCTACGGGCTTGGCTTCCTCTTCTTTCCTTATTTTTTCTTTTTTGTCAAAATGGAAATGAAAATCATCCAAAAACAATTGACCCATCGAAAGATGGTTTTTGTCTTGGTCAAAATCCAAACCGGTTATTTCTCCATGTCCCAATTCTACATCTATATATTCCCCTTTGGTTTTGTCTATTTTAACCACCTTGATATTGTGCAAACCAAACCGTTCTATATTCAAAAGGAAAGGAACTTTTTCTTTTGTACTGCTGGTATCGGGTTCTGTCTTGTTTTTTGAAAAATGATCCAATAGGAATCCCATATTGGTTTCCAATAGGGATGAATCCCTATAATGCCTGAATTGTGTATCGTGGATGTCTATGGATTCCACATCTATGTCCTGCCGGACCAATCCCATAAGCCCCGATCTCATTCGGGCGTCGAGCCTTCCGGCGAATAAAAGTGTGTCCCCTCTTTTGTCCTCTATAAGGACGGAGTCGAGGGAAACCATATTGAAAAGGGAAAAACTGACATGTTTGATTTCGACTTTGGTATCCAGTTCTTCGGATAATTTGTTGGTGTATTTATTGATGAGCCAATTCTGAACGGATTCTAATTCCAAGGCAAACCAAAGACCAATCAAAAGGAGGCATAAAAACAACATTAATCTGAATAAGAAACGACCTATCCGTTCCCATAAAGGTCGTTTCCTCCTAGGCTTTTTCTGATCCTTTCCTTCTTGGACTCCCTTTATATTTTCTTTTTCAGAAATAGTCTAAGCGTTTTTGTTTTTATGTTAATTAAATTGTGTAAGACACAACAGATATTAGTATTTAGATTTATAATGATTTTCTACGAAAACCATCTGATTATAATATGAATCGTCTAATATCTAAAGTCTGTTGCTTTTTATGCAACTTGAATTATGTTAATACAAATATAGGGTCTGCATCCTTTAGATTCAGTCCTAAGCTATACAAAATCAACGTTTTTAAAGAATTAATCCCCTTGTCTAAGAAGAGTTTAGCTAATTTTTAACTTTTATGATTTCCAATATTTGAAAGCCTTTATGCTTTTCCTTGCAAATGATCCCTTAAATACTCAAATTCAGGAGTTAAGTCACCATTTTTACAAACAGAACCTCTTCTGATAACCGAACTATCTTTCTTTAGTAATTCTTCGATAATACTCGCTAAGAATTGCTCACCAAATGCCTTGGACGCATCCCTGGGCAATTCATTCGGCAGATTATCTATGGTCATCATATCAACAACGCTATCCTTATGTGGTTTTTCTACTTTTTCCGTATGTGGATCATAACCGAAAATAGGATCGGCTATGGTAGATGAGATAATTGTGGAAGGAATGGATGAATCGGGAGCCATATCGCAAGTCACATCCGCTATGACCTTGATATTGAAATCATCTTGTCTCATATCTTCCTTGGAGAAGAATGCGGGAGATCGGCTATCCCAATAAATTCCATTAATCATGAGATCGGCTACTTGGGTATAAGGCTTGAAAATACTATGATAGGTATCCGGATGGCTATAAAATTTTCCTTTGTCAAAGGCATTCCCATCATTAGGAGCTACATAATCTTCGCATTCCAATTGGGTGTAAACCGCTTCATCATATTTATTTTCTAAAAAATCCTTAGGTCCGACTTGTCTGATATTCATATCATCAAGAACCCTCTTCGCACCACTTCCTACCCTACCTGTTCCGGTCAATACAATTTTAATATTGGGAAATTTCTTGGTCTGATAATCATCCACTGCTGTTTGATAATCGAAATATGAATTCATTCTAGCCAATTCGAATTCTCCCGTTCTCCGTCCATAAGTCATCAGACCGTTATGCGCTCCGACCATTCCGGCAAAAATCCCGAATGCAATGAGTCTTTTTTTATCTTCACCCGTCAATACTTCATAATCAATCAAGTGAATATTCTTATTGACACAGGCTTGAAGCAATTTTCTATTATAGACTTGTTTCTTAATTGTGTGGGAAAAGAAAAAATAAGTCTTATCGGCAAGCAACAAATCTACCGGTACTTCTTTTACCCCCATCAGAACATCACATTCCTCTAGGTTTTCTTGTAGTGTAATCCCTTCTTTTCTGTATTCCCCATTCTTATAACACCTTCCTTCGGATGGTGCTACCATGATTTCAACAGGATAATTATCTTGTATGAATCTGCATTGTTTTGGTGTTAGTGGCACTCTGGAATCCGGCGGCACTTTGCCTTCTTTTATGATTCCTATCTTTAATTTCCTCATATTCTGCTTAGGTTTTTTTTACCATTATCAGCAAATGTAAGTAAATATTATTTTTGCCACGAATTATCAGGAATTCCTCGAATTTATTTTTGAATTATAGTTGAATATTGTACGCTTCTTTGAATGGGTTCATTCGGTTGAGATTGATTTTAAAAGTAATTCTGGAAAGGTAGTTTCCTTTTTGTTTGTAAAAAGTCCTTAGATTTCCGGAACCTGCCAAATTAAGGCTTTCTGTTTCTCCGGGTATTCCGGATTTCTTAAATACAAATGGTAAGAAAACCTCAACCCTATTCTTAAATAAGCCTAATGAAAGACCGGATGAGTATAAAAATTCTCCCTCATCTTTCCCAAAAGCATAACCAAAATCCAAGTATAACCTTAGGCTTAAGAAATTTGGCATTTTGAATGGTGGATCAATGTATATATTCGTCGCTATAATCCCGATATTACTTGTTCCTATACTGCTACTTGTTTCCGAAAGCGGTAATTTGAATCCGCCTCCGACGGAATTATTCACTTGCTGTGAAAGTACACCCGTTCCTTCACCCCTACCGAAATAAAAATCGTCAAAAGTTACATCCCCAATACTATTCCCTGACAAAGAGAAAGCTCCTCTTGCCGAATTCAGAATATCCTTTTTGGAATTCATCAAAAAGCCTCCACCGAATAACCTCAGATGTACAGAAGAATGGGAATTATAATTCACCTCAACTTTTCCCTCAAGATATAGTCTTAAATAGCCCTCTTTTACACCTGATCTCTTATATGATTCTCCATCCAAGCTAGCTTTAAGAGAATATGGATATAATTTGGAATCATTGCGGAATTCATAAGATAAACGTGGTATGACCCTCCACTCTGTTTCATGACCTGAATAAAGCGAAATAGTATCTATAGGTGTTATATCCCCAACATCTTCCTGACCTATAATTATGCCGTCGAAAGCAATGGTTTGCTTAATCTTGCTTCTTGCTTTTTTATTTTTAAGTTCGATTTCGACATTTGGATTTATCCTATGGTAGCCAAGATTCTTGGATTCCCCGAATTGGGTATAGAAGTCATTTTCAAAATAATTGAATCCCTTATACCCTACTCCAAAACTTATGCGCTGTAATTTTTCAGGATATAAATGATATTTCAAATGTCCGAGTCCGGTAATGTCCTTGGATCTGAATCCGAACATGGGAGCAACTGACCATTCTAATTTCTGAGAAGGAACCGTCGTATTATATAATGCCAATCCTGCCATGAAGCCATCATATTTATTATAAGCCATAATCGGTGTCCAATACAAAGTAGTGCGGTCAGGGCTGCCCACTCCTCCTAAAAACTTAAATCGAAATGGTTCTATTTTACTTCCTTTGGCTGTGATGGTGTTATTTTCTCTATGAAAATCAGGCATAATTTTTTTATCGTCAATCACGAATTTATCCGCTTCTTCCGTAGGAATGTTTATCGTCTTCTCTCCCTCGAATCCTTCCACCCAAATGGTATTGATGATTTCGTCTCCCTTTTTGATATCAATAGGAAAAGGGGCGGAGATTTCACCAATGTTCTCTATGGTCAAATCATAGGATGTTTCGTTCTTTTCTATAGACTTTGTTCTATAATCCAATGGTTTGACAGTATTAATCAATCCATCGAAAAGCCAAGACAAATCCTTTCCTGTTTCCTTTTCAAATAATGCTTTTACATCTTCCGGATACGGGTGTTTGAATTTCCAAGTCTCATAATAAGTACGCATCAATTGATCAAACTCATCCTGCCCCAAATATTCCCTTAAATAAGTCAACAAATATGCAGGTTTGTCATAAGCGGTTATCCAATAATTGGAAAGAGTGAGTTCCTGAGATGGCGTATTTATCGGCTGATCCGTCCGTCTTCTCATTGGAATATAGAAATTCAATTGATCCACTTCCTTATCGCTTACTCCTATGATTTTACTGGCAGCATCTTTTTTCTTTTCATAATATTTCGCCATGTATTCTTGCTCATAATAGGAATTGAAGCCCTCATCCATCCAAGCGTAATCCCTTTCATTAGATGCCAATATTCCATAAAACCAATTATGCCCGACTTCATGGGTAATTACCTCATCCAAACTTTTTGCAGAACTTTCTGCTCCTATTACTGTAATCATTGGATATTCCATTCCTGCCCCTGCACTCAAGGCACTTTGGACGGCGGTTGCCTGTGGGTATGGATATTCTCCGACCTCTTTAGAATAGAACTCAACCGATCGGTTTACATACTCTATTGCCTTAGCCCAATAATTTGCCTGTTCATTCGTGAACATCACATAAGTATCCACTTTCGTACCCGACTCTAGTGTTACTTCACTCTTATTCACGAAAAAACGCTTATCTGCAAACCAAGCAAAATCATGGACATTCTCTGCCAAATATTTGATGGTTTTCATTTCCTCACTTGATGCAGGCATGGTGTCCAAATCAATATTAGGAAAGTTATTTTCTTTTATTAATGATTGTGTTCCTAGTATTTTGTTCTCCAAGAATTCTATTTCTTTCTCGTTCTGAAGAACACCAGTTGCTCCGACTACATAATTCTCTGCCAAGGTTATTTCCACATCAAAATTCCCGAATTCAGAATAGAATTCTCCTTGATCCAAATAAGGCATTGGATGCCAACCTCTTTTATCATATACTGCCGGTTTGGGATACCATTGGGTCAATTGGTAAGACTGACCCACATGCCCCAATCTGGAAATCGAATTCGGGATTTTCATCAAAAACGTAGTGTTGATTTCCAATGATTCTCCTGAAGCAAGTGATTTGGTCAGAACGATTTTTGCTATGTCCAAATTTTCTTCCCAATAATCCCATTCCACTACTTTTCCATTGATTTTTATATCCAATTCCCTATATCCGCCCAAAGCTGGTTGTTTGGAAAAGTACAGTACATCATTTCCATTCTCTATCATTTGTTTTGCGAGGGCGGTTCTCCTATTCCTGTAAGCATTAGGCCAAAGATGGAGATAGATTTCTTTAAGTTCATCAGGGGAATTATTGATGTATTCAATATTGGTGGAACCTGATAGTTCATGTTGTTCGTCATTCAAACTTACATCAATATCATAATTCACTTCCTGTTGGAAATAATCACTTGGAACTTGGGCCATTAAAATGCTGGAAACCAACAAACTTAAGGTAAGGAATATAGCTTTGGTCATTTTTTCTTATTTTGGAACACAATATTAAAACTTATAATATAAATATCATGCCATGAGCTAATTGTTTTTGACAATCTCCTTATCATTTCCCATACTTCTTTTTCTTGCTTGCAATAAGCATTTAAGGTACGAGGCATAAATAACTGTCCGCTTTGAGGGGCTACCAAGTTTTGGTCAGAGATAGCGAAAAGGTTTATATGCTATCTCTGAAAAGAATTCTATCTTCTTGGATACTTTTTTGACTGGAGGGAAATCTGTAAGTAAATTTTCGATTATGGTCAGCTTAACTACAGCAACTTATGAGAAAAAAGGAGATTTCATCCTCTTTGAAATCCTACATGGGAAAGAAGAAATACAATTTTTTTCAGGTGGTTTGGGTAGTATTCCCACAGTTACCAGTTATGGGATAAAGGGAAGACAATATGCTATTTTGAAAAAGAAAAAAAGCAGTTAGATAAGTGAATCATCCAACTGCTTCAATAATTTGAACACCCTATGACAAATTATTATTCAAAAGATTGATTTGAATATATTTGCAATTTGCAAATTTTTAATTAAAAAAACAAATAATAGTATTTTATTATTTTGATTTTGTTTCCACCAAGACATTTCTATCCTCGATAGTTATCCAACTATACTGATATAATTCCCCAAGACTTTTTTCCAATCTATCACATTAAAGAAATTAGCAATATAATCACCTCTCTTATTCTGGTAATTCAGGTAATAAGCATGTTCCCATACATCAATTCCCAAAATAGGCCTGCCATTTTGTTCTACGATGTTTTTCATCAATGGATTATCTTGATTAGCTGTCGAACTTACGAATAACTTCCCTCCATCATCGACCGATAACCAAGCCCAACCAGAACCGAACCTAGTTTTGGCAGCGGTGGAAAATGTATTTTTAAATTCCTCGAATGACTTGAATGCACCATTGATAGCTTCTAATAATTTTCCATCAGGTTCTCCACCTGCATTCGGTGCAATGATGTCCCAATACAGGCTATGGTTATAGTGTCCGCCACCATTATTCCTTACCGCTGTATCTGTATCAGTAACATTAGAAAGAATATCCAATAAAGGCATTTCCTTGAATTGATTATCTGCCACGGCTGCATTCAATTTACGGACATAGCCCGCATGATGCTTTCCATGATGGATTTCCATCGTCATCTTATCTATATTCGGTTCCAATGCTTCTACGGGATAGCCCAAATCAGGGAGCTTGAATGCTTCCGTCCGTTTTGTAAATGCCGGCATTACTTCCTTCCCCTCCCCAATAGCTGCTTCCTTTTCTGCAGGATTGCAGGCATAGAAAGGATTTATAGCCAAACCCGTTACCGTAATTGCAGATAACTTTATAAATCTTCTTTTATCCATATCTCTTCATTTTTATTTTTGCAATATAGGACTTTATCACAAAAAACAATAAAGCTTTCTGAATCATATGGCTATATTCATAAATATACATAATTTAGCTTTCTGTTTGAACTATTAATTTCCTATCCGAAATGTCTAAGAAGAAGAAAAACTTAAAAAAGAAAGCTAAATCCGAAAAAACAAAAAAGCTTTCTTCCCCTCTGAGTTGGTTGGGTTGGGTACTCCCGATATTCGCATTCTTTCTGTATAGTAATACGATTTATCATGGATTCGTATTGGATGATGATTTGGTTTGCAACAAGAACAAATACGTTCAAGCAGAGGGCACTTCAGGTCTAAAAGATATATTTTCTACTTCCTTGCACCAAGGCTTCACTGGTAATCCTGACCGACATTACCGTCCTATGATGATGGCTGCTTTCTCCATAGAAAAAACAATTTTTGGGAATAAGAATACCACTTTCCATTTTTTCAATATTTTTTGGTTTGCAGTTATTGCTGGTTTGCTTTTTCTTTTATTGAAAGAAATGTTCAGAGATAAAAGCATATGGCTCCCATTTGGGATTGCCTTACTATATATTAGCCATCCCATCCATACAGAAGTAGTAGCCAATATCAAAAGTAGGGACGAAATATTTGTCATGTTGGGATTAGTTGGCTGCTTATATACTCTCCTCAAGTCAGAACAAAATACAGACAAGAAAAAGTTTTGGCAAATAGCCAGCATCTTATTTTATTCCCTAGCCATTCTTTCCAAGGAAACGGGTTTGCAAATCATTGCACTAGTTCCGCTTACACTTTACTTTTTCACTCAAGAAAAGAATCTGGCAAACATCCTCAAGAAAAGTTCCGTGTATCTTATTCCCGTAGTCATTTATTTTCTACTTCGTTCAAAATTCACAGGTGATAATGGTCAAGTTCTAGGTATAATTGATAATTCTCTATATGCTGCACAGAATATGGGAGAACAATTGGCGACAGCCATTTCCATGACGGGAAAATATCTTCTACTATTATTTTTCCCCCATCCATTAAGTTTTGATTATTCCGCTTACCAAATACCAATTGTCGGTTTTGGAGACTGGAGGGTACTTCTAAGTATTTTGGTTTGGGGAGGAATCCTATTTTTAGGAATCAAAGGGATTAAAAACAAAAATCCGATTAGTTACAGCATCTTTTTATTCCTCATCATGTTTGCTTTGGTCAGCAATATTTTCTTCCTTACTGGAGTGACAATGGCTGAGAGGTTGATATTTACAGCATCTTTTGGATTCAGTATCATTACAGGGTATTTACTCTTCACCTATTTATACAAAGAGGATAAACCCATACCATTTTTTATTGCCTTGTCTCTTATCACTTTGTTATATTCATACAAAACATGGGATAGAAATGCTGCTTGGGAATCGAATGAAACCCTTTTTGCAACAGGAATCGAAACTGCACCAAATAGTTCGAGAACCCAATCCTTTTATGGAAAAAGAATCTATGATTTGGCAATGAAATCCAGCGACCCTGTTGAACAAAAAAAATTAGTTGAAGAATCTATCCTTTATTATAATAGAAGTTTAGAAATTCATCCGGGCTTTACCGATGTCCATCATCACAAGGGAGTAGCAATGGATTTCCTAGAAAGATATGGTGAAGCAAAAACTTCCTATGAAAATGCCATAGCAACCAAATCGGATTATCATTTATCCATATGCAATTTAGGGTTGGTATATGCTAAAATGGGAAAGCTGGAAAAGGCTATAGAATTATTGAGGCAATCACACGAAATAGCTCCATATAATACGACCATTAAAAACAACCTTATCGCAATATCCCTTAACATTCGGGATCATTTTCGAAGTCAAGGAAATATAGAGACAGCCATTTATTATGACCAACAAGTAAAATTATTAAGGGGCGAACCCGTTGAAAATCCAAGGACATTGGAAGGAGCCAAAGAAAAAGATAGGAATGGTTCAGGAAACAATAATTAGGCATTATTCAATATCAAAAAATCAAAAAATGGCTCAGAGACAGGTATTTCATACTGCTCTATTATTAATAATCTGTCTTTATTTTTTTTCTTGCAAGAAAAAAAATACTGAGGAAAATACAAATTTCCCTATTGTAGAAACAAAAAACAATATTGTCAATGAACCCGAATCCGGTTATATCAGAAATGTATATTATGATAGTACAGAGTGGTTCAATATACGAGATTTGGATCCCAGCATTGAGATTGACATAAGATATGCTACGGAAAACAATTTCACCGGTGAAATGATGTATGATTGTGGAGAATGTTTTCTACGTCCGGCAGTTGCGTATGCCGTGAAAAAAATAAATGAAGATGTCAAAGAAAAAGGGTTCGGAGGCATAAAAATATTTGACTGCTATCGTCCCCGTCCTTATCAACAAAGACTTTGGGACAAAGTACCCGACCAACGCTTCGTTTCCCCTCCGAGCAAAGGTTCCATGCACACTCGGGGTGCAGCAGTTGACCTGACTATATTGGACAAGGATGGAAACGAAATCGATATGGGGACAGATTTTGATTTTTTCGGAAAGGAAGCCTATCATACTTACCCACACAACGATACCATAAAGTATAATAGAACCCTCTTGAAATCAATGATGTACAAAAGGGGATTCAAACACATTTCCACCGAATGGTGGCATTATTCCTACACTTTGGACAACTATCAATTATCAGATTGGGTATGGGAATGTAACAAGTAGTCTAAAATATCGTTTATAGATAAAGATTTCATTTATAATTTTTTGGGAATATCAGTTATAAGACATATTATTGTATCACTATGACTTTTTTGAGAACCACCTACCCAATCTACTATTTCTTCTTCTTTAGCTCCTTTTTCATAAAAGGCTGTGACGGGGAATCTATTCCTTTGGATCTTCAATCCGAGGGGAAAGCCATTGTTGTATCCAATACAACCAATGCAACAAATATTTCTACTGACCCAATTCCTAATAAAAGTAAAATCAAGGTAATCGATACCACAAAAGAAAACAGCACAAAAACAGTGAGTTCAGGTTTGAACAATCATACAGAATTAACGGTAGGCGTAATTGACGACCAATACGCCGTACTTATCAACTCATCCAAAGAAAAGTATAATTCTTCCACTAATCCGATAGCATCCATCGTAGATCAAAAATTCGGAGATGAAATCGAAGAAGAAAAAAAAGATATTGTTACACTAATCACCAGTGAACCAGAAAAAAACGAGCTTCTTGCTATCGGAGATGATTTGTTCATTGAGAAGAGTGGGGATATTGTCTTACCTGCAAATTATGGGGAAGTTCAGAAACCTGCTGAACCCAATTTTGATATCAAGCAAATCGACGCAGCTTATTTATTAGGTAAATTCAATCCGGCTACACACAAGGATTTTACAAAAATTTCTTCTGCTTATGCAAACAAGAAAGGCATGTATATCCGAAAAGACACTTATGCCGCTTTCAAAAAAATGTACCAAGCAGCTTCAAAACAAGGTATTCATCTAAATGTCATTTCTGCAACGAGGAGTTTCAGTGCCCAAAAGAGAATATGGGAAGCCAAGTGGAGTGGAAAAAGAAGAGTCAATGGAAAGGATCTTTCCAAAGCCATTCCGTTCGGAGTGGACCGAGCTAAGAAAATACTGGAATTCAGTGCCATGCCCGGAACTTCAAGACACCATTGGGGAACCGACTTGGACCTCGTAGCCTTGGAAAACGAATTCTTTGATACACCCAAAGGAAAAAAAATATACGATTGGTTAGTCGCCAATGCCGAAAGCTTTGGTTTCCACCAACCCTATACAAAATGGGAAGAAAGAAAATCCGGACATAGCGAAGAAAAATGGCATTGGTCATATACTCCCATTTCTCAAGCACTGACAAAAAAATATGCAGCCCATCTCAAAAATGAAACTATCAACGGTTTCTTAGGTCAGGAAACTACCAAAGATATTGACATGCTCAATAATTTTGTATTGGGAGTAGATGAGAATTGCAAATAGGATTTACTTCCAGAAACATCATCCCCAATATTTTTAATCCCAAGCTTCCCATTTTTTCATATCTTTGCAAAATGACTTTAGGGGTGTCCCATTTTGGGCTGAGAACATACCCTCATTACCTGATGCAGTTCATACTGCCGTAGGGAAAAGCAAACATGAGAGAAATCCTTACCTTTTCGGCAATCCTAAAGTCAATAGATTGTTAATCTTTTATTATGAATATCAAAATCAATGGACATTCTTTTTCAATTGAAAAAGAGATGAACCTCTTAGAATTATTACAATTCAGGAATGTGAAACCCCAAGGTCTGGCAATTGCTATCAATGAAGATGTCATCCCACGCAACCATTGGGAAACCGTATTCACCAAAGAAAATGACAATATTCTAATCATCACTGCCACAGCGGGCGGCTAATTTTAAACCAATTCTAATTCCTTTCAATAATGAAAAAAGAAAAAATACCTAATAAGGACATCATCAGTAGACAACCTTTTCCAGCATCTGAAAAAATATATGTCCAAGGGGAAATCCATAAGGACATCAGAGTTGCCATGAGGGAAATCACACTGGCGGATACCAAAGAGAATTTTACAGGTTCCATCCAAAAAAACCAACCCGTTACTGTTTATGACACCTCAGGTCCTTATACCGATCCTAATATTGAGATAGATGTGAATGTTGGATTGGCAAAATTAAGGCAAAAATGGATTTTGGACAGAGGTGATGTAGAAGAATTGGACGGAATGACTTCCATGTACGGACAGGCAAGATTCCATGACAATGACTTGGATTGGATGCGGTTTCAACACATAAAAAAACCATTGAAAGCCAAAAAAGGTTGCAATGTCTCACAATTGCATTATGCAAAAAAAGGCATAATCACTCCTGAAATGGAATACATTGCCATAAGGGAAAACCAGAGGATTAAGGAAGTTAAGGATTTGGGTAAACAACATGAGGGAAATTCTTTCGGAGCCAATACGCCCAAGGAATATATCACTCCGGAATTCGTCCGTAAGGAAGTCGCCGAAGGACGTGCCATCATCCCGAATAATATCAACCACCCAGAAACAGAGCCTATGATCATAGGTCGTAATTTCTTGGTTAAGATCAATGCCAATATTGGAAATTCGGCTGTAACATCCAGTATAGAAGAAGAAGTCGAAAAAGCCGTTTGGGCTTGTAGATGGGGCGCTGATACCATCATGGATTTATCAACCGGAAAAAACATACACGAAACCCGTGAATGGGTCATTCGGAATTCACCAGTTCCCGTAGGAACGGTTCCGATTTACCAAGCATTAGAAAAAGTAGGAGGAAAAGCAGAGGATTTGTCTTGGGAAACGTTTAGGGATACCTTGATAGAACAAGCAGAACAAGGCGTGGATTATTTTACCATTCATGCAGGAGTATTGTTAAGATACGTTCCGCTTACCGCTAAAAGGGTAACAGGAATCGTTTCCAGAGGCGGTTCCATCATGGCGAAATGGTGCTTGGCTCACCACAAGGAGAATTTCCTTTATACTCATTTTGAGGATATTTGCGAAATCATGAAAGCCTATGATGTGGCATTTTCATTGGGTGACGGATTGCGTCCGGGAAGTTTGGCTGATGCCAATGACGAAGCACAATTCGCTGAATTGGAAACTTTGGGGGAATTGACAAAAATAGCTTGGAAACATGACATCCAAGTCATGATAGAAGGTCCCGGACACGTTCCCATGCACATGATTAAGGAAAATATGGACAAGCAATTGAAAGAATGCCACGAAGCTCCTTTCTATACGCTTGGACCATTGACTACTGATATTGCACCGGGTTATGATCATATTACTTCGGGAATCGGTGCGGCGATGATCGGCTGGTTCGGAACTGCGATGCTCTGCTATGTTACTCCTAAGGAGCATTTGGGTTTACCCAATAAAAAAGATGTAAAGGATGGTGTAATCACATACAAAATCGCTGCTCATGCCGCTGACCTTGCCAAAGGACATCCGGGAGCATATTACAGGGACAATGCCTTATCCAAAGCCCGTTTTGAATTCCGTTGGGAAGACCAATTCAATCTTTCATTGGATCCGGATACTGCCAAGGAATTCCATGATGAAACCCTACCTGCGGATGGTGCGAAAGTCGCTCACTTCTGCTCGATGTGCGGCCCTAAATTCTGCTCAATGAAAATTACCCAAGAGGTTAGGGATTATGCAAAAGAAAATGGAATGATGGATATGGACAAGGATGCCATCGCAAAAGGAATGGAAGAAAAATCCAAGGAGTTCGCTGATAAAGGGAAAGAGATTTATTTGTAGGAATGATGCAATAAGCCAATGAAGCTCATCCTCATTACTCCGGAAATTTTTCATAAAGATGAAAACAGTATTTTAGAGAAAGCCCTTGAAATAGGTGTGGATAGGATTCATGTTCGGAAACCGAATTGCAATCATAATACGCTTTATAAATATATTGACAATTTATCCGATGGAATCATTAGGAAATCTTCCTTGCATTATTATAAGGATATATTCATGGAATTTAATTTTTCAGGGTTCCATTTTAGTGTTACGCAAAAGGAGTATTTTCCGAATGTAGAAAAAAAGAATTCAAAAATAAGCACTTCATTCCATTCAATGGGAGAAGTGCTTGGATTCAAAAATAATTTCGATTACGCCTTTTGCAGTCCTGTTTTCCCAAGTATATCCAAACAAGATCATGAACCTGATTTTGAATGGAATATAAAAGGAAAACAAACAGGAATAGAATTATATGCACTCGGAGGAATTGACCATTCAAAAATAGAACGCTGTAAAGAACGGGGATTTGATGGAGTGGGCATATTAGGAGCGGTCTGGAATAAAAACACTATCGGGGAATCTATTGAGGAATTAATAAAAATAAAAAGAATTTGCGAAGAAATGTATTAAGCATAGCGGGGTTCGACCCAAGTGGAGGAGCTGGAATTTTAGCTGACATCAAAACTTTTGAACAAATCGGTGTTCAAGGGTTCGGGGTTTGTACTACTATCACATTTCAAAGGGAAGATAAATTCGACGCTGTGCATTGGTTGACATTCAAACAGATAAAAAAACAATTGGATATCCTGCTTGAAAAACATTCCATTGAATTTTGCAAAATCGGTTTGATTGAAAATATTAAGACATTAAAAAAAACAATTAATTACCTCAATAAAAAAAAGATTAAAATTGTTTTCGATCCTATCCTTAAGGCTAGTGCAGGATTCGAATTCCATAACAGTCCAAATAAAATAACAAACTTATTAGAAAAGACATATCTCATCACTCCAAATTATAATGAATTCAAATCCATTAGTCAAAAAAATAAATTAAAAAAGGCAGCCAAACAATTATCAAAAAAATGCAACATCCTTTTAAAAGGTGGACACAATAAAAAAGAAATAGGCACTGATTATTTATTTACAAAAAATGATGTTTATAAATTAATACCAAAGAAAGAAAAGCATTATCCCAAACATGGTTCGGGTTGTATTTTGTCTGCCGCAATTATTGCTTACCTGACACTGGGAAATGATTTACATTCTGCTTGTAAAAATGGAAAAAAATATGTTTCCAAAGCATTGAGAAGTAATGAAAGTTTATTGGCTTATCATAATCACAACATTAACAATCCAAGAGCAGAAACAGTTTCTAAAAAAATGATTGACATTGCTTTTAAAAGCCAACTACAATATATTTCCCAAGGAAAAAAACCAAAGAATCATTTAATTAATATTGAAGAAGCATTAAAAGGCGGTTGCAAATGGATTCAATTAAGATTGAAAAATTCCAAAAACAAAACTATTAAAAAAACGGCATTAAAAGCTAAAATGCTTTGTGAAAAATACAATGCTGTTTTAATTATTAATGACAATGTGAAAATTGCAAAAGAAATAAGTTCGGATGGCGTTCATTTAGGCAAAGAAGACATGAAACCCAGCGAAGCCAGAAAAATATTAGGTAACAATAAAATCATTGGCGGGACAGCCAATACTTTTAATGATATTAAGTATTTGAATAAACAAGCCGTTGATTATATCGGCTTGGGCCCTTTTCGATTTACATCAACAAAGAAAAAACTGAGTCCAATTTTAGGATTGGAAGGATACCGGTTCATTTTAGATAAAATGGTGAAGAAAAATATTGTCATACCCGTTTTTGCCATTGGAGGAATTACTGAAAATGACATCTCAAAATTAATGCAAACAGGAATTTCCGGCATTGCTGTTTCGGGATTAATAACAAATGAAAAAGATAAAAGTGGATTAATAAAAAGAATCAAAAGAAAAACAAGCCTCAATAATTTAGCAGTCAAATTTTAGATCATATGGAAAATCTAATCATAGCAGGAAAATCGTTTTCTTCCCGTTTATTTACCGGAACCGGAAAATTCAGTTCCAATCAAATGATGGAAGAAGCTTTATTGGCATCTGGTTCGGAATTGGTAACCGTGGCATTGAAACGAGTGGAAATGGACAATAAGAATGACGATATTCTCCGTCATCTAAAACATCCACAATTTAATTTATTACCCAATACTTCCGGAGTAAGAACAGCAAAAGAAGCTGTTTTCGCAGCACAATTAGCGAGGGAAGCATTGGAAACGAATTGGCTGAAATTAGAAATACATCCCGACCCCAAATACTTACTACCCGACCCGATAGAAACACTAAAAGCTGCCGAAGAATTAGTCAAATTAGGATTTATTGTATTACCTTATTGCCACGCTGATCCGGTTTTGTGCAAAAGATTGGAAGAAGTGGGAACGGCAGCGGTCATGCCATTGGGTTCGCCCATAGGCAGCAACAAAGGATTGAGAACAATAGAGTTCCTGGAAATCATAATCGACCAAGCTAATGTTCCCGTAGTCGTGGATGCCGGAATCGGTGCGCCATCGGATGCGGCGAAAGCTTTTGAAATCGGTGCGGATGCGGTCTTGGTGAATACGGCAATCGCCGTTTCGGATCATCCCGTAGAAATGGCAAAAGCATTTAAATTAGCCGTAGAAGCCGGACGGATGGCTTATGAGGCAAGATTAGGCAACCAAACGAATAAGGCGGTGGCGAGTAGTCCCTTGACTGCCTTTTTGGATGAATAATTAACCTAAGTTGCGTAAAACGCAACAGAGATATTAGTATTTAGACTCTAGTACCTAGATTTATAATGGTTTTCGTAGAAAAATATGAATTGTCTAGTCTCTAAATACTAATATCTAAAGTTTGCTGCGTTTTTACGCAACTTGAATTAACTAATTTCACATTTTGTCCGTTTAATTATTTAATCTAAATTGCATTCTACGCAAATGAATTATTAAAAGAAGAAGAATTGGAATCATTAAAAGAATATCTCCACATCGATTTAAAATGGGAAAAAGATCCTTTTAAAAAAAGGACTTGGCATTTGACATTCGACAATGAGAAAATAATAACAATAATCCAGAGCAGTTGGTTTTTTTCTAATTACCATCAGTCCAAATGTTCTGTAGGAGA